>JAGLYE010000115.1 GCA_023132505.1 Bacteroidales bacterium
GCTTTCGACCATGATTGCCGGGAAGGCATTTGCGGAATGTGCAGTCTGTATATCAATGGCCGTCCGCATGGACCGGACGAAGGCATTACCGTATGTCAGATGCACATGAGGAACTTCAAAAACGGCTCCACCATCGTAATTGAGCCCTGGCGTGCAAAGCCGTTCCCCGTGATCAAGGATCTGATGATAGACCGTTCAGCATTTGACCTTATTATTCAGGAGGGCGGATATATATCTGTCCATACCGGTGGTGTCCCCGATGCCAATAGTATCCCGATTCGGAAAGAAGATGCTGAGTTAGCCATGGATGCCGCTTCATGTATCGGTTGCGGTGCCTGTGTCGCAACCTGTAAGAATGCTTCTGCCATGCTCTTCGTTTCAGCAAAAGTCTCCCAGATGGGACTGTTACCCCAGGGTAAGATTGAAGCTGCCCGCAGGGTGCAGAAAATGGTAGCTAAAATGGACGAACTCGGTTTCGGAAACTGCACCAACACCTATGCCTGTGAGGCAGAGTGCCCGAAAGATATCAAGGTTACAAACATAGCAAGGATGAACCGGCATTTTTTTGTTGCCAAGCTTGGTGCCCAGAAGATGAAAGGTTAGCGATATTTGAGACTTGAAACTCGATATTAGTCTTTAGCTCCAAACTCCAAACTTCGAACTTCGAACTTCGAACTTCGAACTTTAAGTACTCCAAGTACTTCAAGTATTTCAAGTACTCTAAACACTTATTCTTATCTTTGGCCATATGCAATTCTCAGAGATCATCGGGCAGGAAAAGGTGAAGCAAAAGCTGGTACAGACTGTGTCGGAAAACAGGGTGAGCCATGCACAATTGTTCCTTGGACCCGCCGGCTCCGGAAAGCTTGCACTGGCTATTGCGTATGCCCAGTATATCAACTGCAACAACAGGTCAGAAACCGATTCATGTGGTGTTTGTCCCTCATGTCAGCAATTTGCGAAGCTGGCACATCCCGACCTGCATTTTTCTTACCCCATTATCATTAAAAAATCGAAAGAAGACAGGAAGATCCTCAGCAAGGATTATATCAGTGAATGGCGTGAATATTTGCTTGACAAGCATTATTTTCCTGAGCTGATAGAGTGGTACACAAAAATGGAGACGGAGAAAAAACAGGGGGTTATAGGTGCTGATGAATGTAACCAGATCATCAAAACCCTGAGCTATAAAAGCTTTGAAGGGAAATACAAGGTGATGATCATCTGGATGGCCGAATTAATTTATCATTCCGCTGCTCCCAAGATCCTGAAAATACTTGAAGAACCTCCTGAAAAAACACTTTTCATCCTGATTGCGGAACGGCAAGAACAGATTATCAGCACCATACTTTCCCGCACGCAGATCGTAAATATCCCCCCCCTGGATGATACTGATTTATCGAACACGCTATCTGTCCAGTTTGGTTACTCCGGCGATCAAATATCCGGGGTAGTTAAAAATGCCGGCGGAAATGTTTTAAAGGCTATCAAAACGCTTGAAGAAAGTATAAGTGGTGATTATTCATCAGGAGAATTCAGGGAATGGATGTTGTTATGTTATCAGCGAAAGTACAAGGAGCTTTATGAATTCGTCAGTAAGGCCTCCCGTTTATCCAGGGCCAGGCAAAAACAACTCCTCCTGTATGGGTTGAGTCTTTCACGAAATTGTCTGCTCACCGTTTATGGGAGACAGGACCTGCTGGCGATCAATGACAATGAAGAAGAGAAGTTCACCCTGAATTTTTCCAAATTTATTAATGAAAAAAATGCCCTCGAATATGCCGGGCTCTTTGAAGAAGCCATTTTGCATATCGACAGGAATGGAAATGCTGCTGTAGTTTTTATGGACCTTTCCCTTAAGACCGGTCAGCTGCTCAACACAGCCGTTTAGGAACATAAACAGTAATTTCATATTTTTGTATGCTTCATACAGATAAGCATGGATGAAAAAAACGAAAATATCGTCAATAATAATTTCATAAGCAGGGGTTGTTCTGCTGCACCACGTATATATAACAAAAATGATAACATTTTCAGTCATGGGTGCTGCAAGCTCGACAGTTATAACTGGCTTTCTGATATTCCGCCTGCCGACACAGGCATAGCTTTTCCAAATGTTGAGATCAGGTTCAAGAACAGCCGGATTGAGTTTTTCCAGGCTCCTGCCGAGCTTGAACTGGAGATTGGTGACATCGTAGCTGTTGAAGGTTCCCCGGGCCATGACATTGGCATTATATCCCTTATCGGCGAGGCTGCCAGGCTGCAAATGAAAAAGAAAAAAGCAGACCCTCATTCTGAAGAACTGAAAAAAGTATATCGCCGGGCACGGGTATCCGATATAGAAAAATGGGTCAGCGCTGTG
Organism: Bacteroidales bacterium; assembly: GCA_023132505.1. Taxonomy (GTDB): domain Bacteria; phylum Bacteroidota; class Bacteroidia; order Bacteroidales; family B18-G4; genus B18-G4. The sequence goes on from JAGLYE010000115.1 coordinate 2,363, forward strand.
GATAAGGAAGAGCATGCCAAGTTTAAAACCAGGGAGTTGGCGGATAGCCTCAAATTAAACATGAAGATCAACGACGTTGAATATCAGGGCGACAGCACCAAAGCGACCTTTTATTACACCGCTGAAGAACGTGTTGATTTCAGGGAACTGATCAAGTTGCTGGCTGAAGAATTCAAAGTCAGGATTGAAATGCGTCAGATCGGTGTGCGACAGGAGGCAAGCCGACTTGGAGGCATTGGCTCCTGTGGCCGGGAGCTCTGCTGTTCAACCTGGATGTCGCGCTTTAAATCCGTCAGCACCAGTTCTGCCCGCATGCAGCAATTATCACTAAACCCCCAGAAACTCGCCGGGCAATGTGGGAAACTCAAATGCTGCCTGAATTTCGAAAATGCCATGTATGAGGATGCCCTCAAAGAATTTCCCGGCAACAAGATCGTGCTCAAAACTAAGAAGGGGAACGCTATACACATTAAAAATGATGTATTCAAAAGCTTGATGTGGTATTCTTATGATCAAGAGAGGTCAGACATTATGGCAATCCCGCTCGACAAAGTGAAAATCATTATCAGCAAGAATAAAAAAGGTGAACTACCAGAAAAACTCGAAGACTTTGCTTTTGTCAAAGACAAAAAAGTTGATTTTGAAAATGCTGAGGGTCAGGACGACCTGAACAGGTTTGATTGATCAAAACACAATATTTCATGAATTTTTTCCTTATGTATCTGTATGCTTTGATCGATATGAAAAAGCAAAGGACATTCTACTTAATAATCATCCTTATAACCCTCACCTTTGGTTCATGTAAACAAGGGAGCGTTTACCATGAGTACATTACAATAGAAGGGGCAAACTGGTACAGCGATTCCGTACTGCATTACGAAGTAGTTATTGAGGACAGTATTTCTTTGAACGACTTTTACATCAACATCAGGAATAATACAGATTATCCATTCAGCAATCTTTACCTGTTCCTCACAACCGAATTTCCGAACGGACATTCAACCAGGGATACGATAGAATGTATTCTTGCCGACAAGAATGGTAAGTGGCTTGGTTCCGGTTCGGGCAGGATAAAAGATAACAAGATCATGTTGCAGCAAGCGCTCAGGTTCCCTTTAAGGGGCACATATCATTTTTACCTGGAACAGGGCATGAGGCATGAGCAGCTTAAGGGAATAGAAGATATTGGTTTTAGCATTGAAGCAAACAGGCAATAAGTAAGTATAATCACCACTGCACAAATTTGCATAGGAATGTTAGAAAAAAGGCGAAGAAAGATCAGTTATATCATCCGGTTCTGGATCATTTACCTCTGTAGCCTGATGCTGGCATTTCTTATCTTTTTTGGCATTTCGCAAGGTTGGTTCGGACACATGCCTTCCTTTGAAGAACTGGAAAACCCGGAGCGCAATCTTGCTTCCGAAGTTTATTCATCAGATGCATATCTCCTCGGCACTTATTATATTGAGAATCGCTCCGACATACACTTCCATGATCTCCCACCGAATCTTGTACAGGCTTTGTTAGCCACCGAAGATATTCGTTTCAGGAATCATGCCGGTGTGGACGTTAAAGCCCTGGGGCGTGTAGCCTATGGCCTCGTAACAGGAAATTATTCGGGTGGAGGCAGCACTCTCACACAGCAACTTGCCAAGAATCTTTTTCCCAGGGGTAACCTGACCAAATGGCAATTGGTGGTACGAAAGCTCAAAGAATGGGTCACGGCTATCAAGCTTGAGAAGAACTACAGCAAGGAGGAGATCATGGCTATGTACCTGAATACAGTTAGTTACGGCCATCATGCTTTTGGGATCAAATCCGCTGCACGCACATTTTTTAATAAATCCGTTGATTCTCTGAATCTGCAGGAGTCAGCGCTGCTTATCGGGGTGGTAAATGCCCCTACCTGGTATAGTCCTATACGTAATCCGGAGAGAGCATTGGACAGGAGAAACCTGGTGCTTGCCCAGATGCTTAAGTATGACTTTATCACTGACTCTATTTATGATACCGTATCGCGTATTCCTATCGACATGTCGAAGTTTAATGTTCAGGACCATACATCCGGAATGGCACGTTATTTCAGGGAATATCTCAGGTCAGAGATGAAAGACTGGTGTGAGCACCATTATCGTCCCGACGGGACACCTTATAACCTGTATAAAGACGGGCTGAGGATATACACAACTATCGACTCACGCATGCAGCGATATGCTGAAGAAGCTATGATCGAGCATCTGGGCAGTGACCTTCAACCATCGTTTTATAAGCACTGGGAAGGATATACATGGGCTCCCTTTGTATTCGAAAAAGATGTTATTGAGGATGAGATTGAAAAGCTGATGCAGCGTGCGATGCGCCGCTCGGAACGCTACCGCACAATGAATAATGCAGGAATACCGCTCGACTCCATTGAGTTATCGTTCAACACCCCTACCCAAATGGAAGTATTCTCCTGGGATGGCCCTATCGATACAGTTATGACCCCGATGGACTCAATCCGTTATTACAAACATATTTTGCAGGCCGGGCTGCTGTCGATAGAGCCCAATACCGGGGAAGTAAAGGCATATGTCGGCGGGATCGATTATCTGTATTTCAAGTATGACCATGCCACACAAAGCCGACGGCAGGTAGGTTCAACCTTCAAACCATTCCTTTATACCCTTGCCATGCAGGAAGGTGAGTTCTCACCCTGCTATAGAGTGGCTAACATACAATACACTGTTGATCTCCCAACAGGAGAAATCTGGGCCCCCAGGAATTCTTCCTCCACCAAAGTCGGGGAAATGGTAACCCTGAAATGGGCACTGGCCAACTCCAATAACTGGATCTCAGCTTTCCTGATGAGGAGGTATTCACCCCTTTCAGTGATCAAAATGGCAAGGAATATGGGTGTAAAGAGCAGCATCGACCCGGTGCCTGCCATTGCCCTGGGAGCCTGCGATCTAAGCCTTTATGAGATGGTGGGAGCCCTGAATACTTTCGCAAGCAAGGGAATGTATGTAAAGCCTTTATTCATAACCAGGATTGAAGACAAAAATGGCAATGTGATCGAATCTTTTGTGCCGGACCGCAATGAAGCTATGAGTGAAGAAACTGCTTTCATGATGCTTGAACTTATGAAAGGGGTGGTTGAATCCGGCACCGGGATCAGGTTAAAGCTGACGTATGGCTACAATAATCCTGTTGCAGGCAAAACCGGAACGACACAAAATCAGTCGGATGGCTGGTTTATGGGTATCATCCCTGAACTAACCACAGGCGTATGGGTGGGATGCGAAGACCGAAGTGCCCATTTCCGGACCATTACCCTCGGACAGGGAGCCAACATGGCATTACCGATCTGGGCAAAATATATGCAGAAAGTTTATGATGACCCCTACCTGAATTATTCTAAAGGAGATGATTTTGAAAG
>JAGLYE010000116.1 GCA_023132505.1 Bacteroidales bacterium
TTGATACGGCAAATTTCTCCATGTATTCACTCATGTCGATCCTGACAAGGGCATCTTCTGTGTCGAAAAGGTATTTGGCCAGAACTTTGGCAAGATGCGTTTTACCGACACCTGTAGGGCCAAGGAAGATAAAGGTACCGATAGGTTTGTTCGGGTCTTTAAGCCCTGCTCTGTTCCTGCGAATGGCTTTCACGACTTTCAGGATGGCATCAGGCTGTCCGATCACCGAGTTTGCCATGTCTTTTTCCATATTCATCAGGCGGTCGCTTTCGTTTCTTGCGATCCTTTGCACAGGGATGCCTGTCATCATGGCGATTACCTCCGCAACATTTTCTTCCGTCACGCTTTCACGGTGTATCTTAGATTCTTCTTCCCATTCTTTTTTGGCCTTATCAAGATCAGTATTGAGTGTGCGTTCCATATCCCGGTACTCAGCGGCCTCTTCAAACTTCTGGCTGTTGATGGCCATTGTTTTCTTGGCTTTGACATCTTCAATGCGGGTTTCGATATCGATGACCTCTGCCGGCACATGAATATTGGTAATATGCACCCTTGATCCCGCCTCATCCATTGCATCTATGGCTTTGTCGGGCAGGAAGCGGTCGCTCATGTAGCGGTTGGTAAGTTCCACACAGGCTTTCAGGGCATCATCAGTATATTTCACCAGGTGGTGATCTTCATACTTTTCCTTGATATTATTGAGAATATCGATAGTTTCATCAGGACTTGTAGGGTCAACGAGCACCTTCTGGAAACGGCGTTCCAGTGCTCCGTCTTTTTCTATATACTGCCTGTACTCATCAAGAGTAGTGGCGCCGATACATTGTAATTCGCCACGCGACAGGGCAGGTTTAAACATGTTGGAAGCATCAAGTGATCCCGAAGCATTTCCTGCACCAACAATGGTATGTATTTCATCAATGAAGAGGATGATATCCGGGTTTTTCTCCAGTTCGTTCAGTACGGCTTTCATCCTTTCCTCGAATTGTCCGCGGTATTTGGTACCGGCCACCAGTGAAGCCAGGTCGAGGGTGATGATGCGCTTGCCAAACAAGGCACGTGATACTTTTCTCTCTATAATGCGGCTTGCAAGGCCTTCAGCAATAGCTGATTTGCCAACACCGGGTTCACCAATAAGGATCGGGTTGTTCTTTTTCCTGCGACTGAGGATCTGTGCAATGCGCTCAAGTTCATTTTTGCGGCCCACAATGGGGTCAAGCCTGCCTTCTTCCGCTGACCGCGTGATATCCCTTCCGAAATTATCCAGAACGGGAGTTTTTGACTTCGAATCGGAAATCTTCTTGATATTTCCGCCGAAACCGTGGCCACCCTCATCCATTTCATCGTCAGGAGTTTCCTCAGACAGCTCGTCAACGGGTTCAACACGAGGAATATCCTTATCGCGGGTGATGATAGTTTTCAACTCATCCTTGACCATACCATACTCAACGCCGTATTTCTTAAAGGTCCGGCTTACCAGGTTATCTTCATCTTTAAGTATAGACAAAAGCAGGTGCTCAGTACCGATCAAATCGCTTTTAAACGTCTTTGCTTCAAGATAGGTGATCTTGAGAGCACGCTCTGCTTGTTTAACCAATGGAATATTATCAGGCTTTATGCCATTTTTTTCAGGATTGGCAATGGATTTTTCAACGGTCTTGCGCATCAGCTGGAGGTCCAGACCGAAGTATAACATGATCTGTACAGCCATTCCTTCACCCTCGCGGAGAATCCCGAGCAGCAAATGCTCCAGTCCGATATAATCATTACCCAGCCTCATCGCTTCTTCACGACTGTAAGTCAGTACATCCTTAACCCTTTGAGAAAACTTAGCTTCCATTTTGATAATTACCTGTTATTATTGTGTTTTCAATAGTTTTAACAATTAAAACAGTGGTCGGGTTCATTTGTTAAAACAGAATTTGGGCCGAACTTAGCAATAATTATTGAAAACCGGCCTTATTCATTGTCCAAAGATACTCACAGCCCGCATGAAACAGGCCTTGTTTTGGCATATACTTATCAACAGGAATCTGTTAAAAATATTGCATGCTTAAATCATCCCTAATTCCTGAATTTTCACTACTTTCGCAGCATCTCAACAGATCAGTGATTTTGAAGTTGAAAAATAAATTTTGAGGAAAATGAGTGAAGGGGAAAAAATAGTAAAAGTCAATATTGAACAGCAGATGAAATCCGCTTACATCGACTATGCGATGTCGGTGATCGTTTCAAGGGCGCTTCCTGATGTAAGGGATGGCCTTAAGCCAGTTCACCGCAGGGTTTTGTACGGAATGCTCGACCTTGGAGTGCTTTCCAACAGGCCATATAAAAAGTCAGCAAGGATAGTGGGGGAGGTGCTGGGTAAGTACCATCCGCATGGCGATTCATCAGTTTATGATACCATGGTCAGAATGGCACAGGACTGGTCGTTGCGCTATCCGCTGGTTGACGGTCAGGGTAACTTTGGCTCCATCGATGGCGACAGCCCGGCGGCCATGCGTTATACAGAAGCCAGGATGAAAAAGATCACCGAAGAGATGGTAGGTGATCTGGATAAAGATACTGTCGATTTCCAATTGAACTTCGACGACTCGCTGAAGGAACCAACTGTGCTTCCTGCAGCCATTCCTAATTTGTTGGTGAATGGTGCCTCCGGAATTGCAGTGGGAATGGCCACCAATATGGCACCCCACAACCTTACTGAGGTTATAGACGGGATTATTGCGTTTATTGATAACCAGGAGATTACAATACCTGACTTAATGCAATACATTAAGGCGCCTGATTTTCCGACAAAGGGTATTATTTATGGTTACGAAGGGGTGAAGGATGCCTTTGAAACTGGCAGAGGACGGATCGTTATGAGGGGAGAAACCACCATCGAAGAGATTAGTGGAAACAGGGAGCGTATTGTAGTCACTTCAATTCCATACCAGGTTAACAAGGCTGAGCTGATCAAGAAAACTGCCGATCTGGTCAATGAAAAGAGGATAGAAGGGATCAGCGACATCAGGGATGAGTCGGACCGTAATGGTATGCGCATCGTTTATGAGCTCAAAAAAGGCGTGATCACCAATATTATCCTTAATAAGCTCTACCAGTACACCAGCTTGCAAACATCCTTCAGCGTTAATAATATCGCTTTGGTAAAGGGGAGGCCCATGCTGCTGAACCTGAAGGACATGATCAAGCATTATGTCAATCACCGGCATGAGGTCCTTATCAGGAAAACCAAATATGAGTTGGAGCAGGCGCAGAAACGTGCGCATATTCTTGAAGGTTTACTGATCGCTCTTGACAAGCTTGATGAGGTTATTGCATTGATCAGGGCCTCCATGACCCCTGAGGATGCAAGAAACGGCCTGATCAAGAAGTTTGAGCTTTCTGATGCACAGGCCAGGGCCATACTGGATATGAGGCTGCAAAAGCTGACAGGACTAGAAAGGGATAAGATTAAGGACGAGCATGCCGAACTGATGGAAAAGATCACCTATTTCAATGAGGTGCTTGGAGATGAAGAGCTCAGAATGAGACTCTTAAAGGAACAATTGATTGAAATCAAAGAAAAATACGGCGACGAACGCTATTCAAGGATTGAATATTCTGCCAATGATTTCAAAGTGGAAGATACCATTCCCGATGAGGATGTCGTGATCACCATTTCCCATATGGGCTATATCAAGCGAACAAACCTCACCGAATACCGCCGTCAGAACAGGGGAGGAAGAGGAGCCAAGGGAAGTACGATCAGGGATCAGGATTTCCTTGAATATCTTTTTGTGGCTACCAACCACAACTATATGCTTTTCTTTACAGAGAAAGGGAAAGTATTCTGGCTCAGGGTGTTTGAGATACCGGAAGGAACAAGAACATCCAAAGGAAGAGCTATTCAGAACATGATCAACATAGAACCCGACGACAAGGTGAGGGCCTTTATCAATGTGAAGAACCTGAAAGATCATGATTATATCAATAATAATTATATCATCCTCTGCACCAAGAAGGGTACCATCAAGAAAACCTCCCTTGAATCATACAGCAGGCCAAGGCAGAACGGGATCAATGCGATCCACATCAAAGAAGGCGACCGATTGCTTGAAGCACGCATGACGAATGGTGAAAGTGAAGTGTTGATGGCCTTAAAGTCAGGCAGGGCCATCCGTTTCAAAGAAGGTAATGTACGCCCGATGGGGCGGAATGCAGCCGGCGTAAGAGGTATCACCCTCGGACATCCTAAAAAAGATGAAGTGATCGGGATGATATGTATCTCCGAAAGCGGCTATGATGTGCTGGTAGTATCTGAAAACGGATACGGCAAACGCTCAAGTCTGGACGATTACCGGATAACCAACCGCGGAGGGAAAGGCGTAAAGACAATCAATATTACAGATAAAACAGGGCAACTTATTGCTATAAAGGATGTTACGAATAATGATGACCTGATGATCATCAACAAGTCAGGCCTGATCATCCGTATGGCTGTAGAAAGTCTTCGTGTGATAGGAAGGGCCACGCAAGGGGTGAGGCTGATCAATCTGAGAGATGACGATTCCATTGCTGCAGTGGCTAAAGTTGAAGTGCTGGAGGGAGAAGAAGATGATGAATTCATGGAGAATGGCGAAGGCTGGGAAGAGAATTCTGATACAGAACAGCCTGATATTATAGCAGATAACGAGGAAACGAAGGAGTAAATTAAAATCCTGGCAAGAAAATTGTTTTTGTTCAAGTGTAATTTATATTTTTGTTGTGACTGACAATAAACCAAAAAGTAATATTATGAAGAAATTGATCATGCTGCTGCTTGCAGCTTTCATCCTGACAGGGATCAATGCACAGAATTCCAAACGGACCAGTGCATTTAATTACTTCAAGAATGGCAAACTGGATAAAGCCAAGGAATACATTGATCCGTGTATCACCCATGTGAAAACCATGAATGTTGCCAAAACATGGTACTACCGTGGTAATATCTACCTGCAGATCGCCCTGAGCACTGAACCTGAATACCAGACACTTGCCCCTAATGCACTTGAGGTTGCATATGAATCATACAAAAAATGCGATGAGCTCGACAGCAGGGGAGAGTTTTCAACGGATGTCCAGAATAATTATCGTGTGATTGCTTCCAACTTTTTTAACCAGGGGGTAGCCAAATACAATGAATCTGACTATATGGGTGCGGCGAATAGCTTTTTAAATACGTATAAGATCACCATGGAGATGGGTGCCCTTGATACATTGGCCTTATCGAATGTTGCACTGGCTTATGACATTGCAGAAGAATATGACCTGGCACTTGAGAGGTACATGCAGTTGATTGAGATCGGATACCAGGATCCCCTGATCTATAATTCAATTGCAACACTTTATCTTAACCAGAATAAGGATACAGTCCTCTCGGAGAAATATGTTGTTCAAGGCCGTGCATTATTCCCGGATGATTACCAGCTTCTGATCGCTGAAACAAACCTGTTCCTTGCAAGGGGCGATAATGAGAAAGCAATTGAAAATCTCCAGCAAGCCCTGGTAACAGATCCTGATAATAAGACGATCTGGTTTGCATTGGGAACAAATTACGAAAATGTTGGAAATGCTGAAGAAGCTGAAAAGGCTTATCAAAAATGCATTGAAATTGACCCGGCTTATGCAGATGCATATTACAATATGGGTGCAATGTATAACAACCAGGCAGCTGAGATCATTGAAGTAGCCAATGAATTACC
>JAGLYE010000117.1 GCA_023132505.1 Bacteroidales bacterium
GGAACGATAGGCTGTTCCGGAAAATGGCCGCTGAAGATCTCATGGGAAGGATCAAAAGTAATGATGGCTGAAAATTCGTTCCCCTTAACATTAAATTCACTGATGGTATAAAGAGATTGGAGGCTCATGGGGCAAAGATAATAGTTTTGAGTGTTGGGTGTTGGGTGTTGGGTGTTGGGTTGAATTTAACAATTTAACAGTTTAACAGTTTAACAATTTACTTAGGCACTCGGCACCAGGAACCAAGAACCAGGAACTTTTAATTACCTTTGCAGCATCCAATGATCAAAACTTTCAAATACACACTCCCGTTTCTGCTTGTATTTACAGTGGCTATTTCCTCATGCCGTAAGGATCACAAGATCGATGATAATCCTTCCCTGAAACTCGAATTCTCAACGGACTCGATCATCTTCGATACTGTATTCACTACTGTTGGTTCCATTACAAGGTATTTAAAAGTCTATAACAGGCATGATAATGCGCTGAATATTTCCACCATCAGACTGCTGGGGGGTACAAGTTCCAATTTCAGGATCAATGTGGATGGCACACCAACTGTACAGGAAAACGATGTGACCATTGCAGGAAATGACAGCTTGTTCCTTTTTGTCAGGGTGACCATCGACCCTGGTAACCAAAACCTTCCTTTTGTTGTTTCAGATGAGGTTCTGTTTATCACCAACGGGAACGAACAAAGTGTGGTTCTGGCCGCCTGGGGGCAGGATGCCCACTATATCATTGCCGATAAAACCATTGGAAACCTGAAATATAAGATCGTTGCTGCTGAAGACAGCACTGTAATATGGCCTGCCGACAAGCCATACCTGGTATATGGTTATGCTGTGGTGGATTCAACCGGCAGCCTCACTATTGAGGAAGGCGCACAAATTCATTTCCATAACCAATCCGGGCTCTGGGTTTATAAAGGCGGCAGCCTGAAGGTATGGGGAAGCAAAGAGAATCCGGTAGTCTTCCAGCAGGACCGTTTGGAACCTTACTTTCGCGACCTGCCCGGCCAATGGGACAGGATATGGCTGAATGAGGGCAGCATCAACAATGAGATCAACTATGCTGTGATCAGGAACGGCTTCATTGGATTGCAGGCAGAGACCCTACAGGAGCCTATGGGCAACCAGCTTATCCTGACCAATACCATAATTGAAAATATGAGTGGTATCGGGATCCTCGGAAGGTACTATGCAATTACGGGGGTCAACAATGTAATTGCCAACTGTGGGCAACTAGGAGTGCTGCTGCAGGGGGGCTTATATGATTTCAGGCAGTGCACCTTTGCCAATTATTTCAAAGACGGTATTCGTCAGGATCCCAATTTCGCAATGACGAATTACTACCTGGATCCCTATGATGTACTATACATCTATCCCCTCGATGCTTATTTCGGGAATAACATTATTTATGGCAATAAATCAGAAGAGATGCTGCTCGACTCAGATGAGCAGGGCGACTTTAACTATACCTTCGATCATTGCCTGCTCAAAACCGAAATGAATATCGGCGATGAAGAACATTTCCCCGGAAGTATTAAGAACCAGGATCCCTTTTTCGTGGATGTCGACAATAACAAGCTGGCCCTCGACACCCTCTCACCGGGGATCGATATGGGCAGTGTTGACGTGATCAATACATCGCCACTTCCAGCCATCATTGATAAAGACATTTTGGGTGTCAGCCGGATCAGCTCACCTGATATTGGAGCTTATGAATATATTCCGGAGTAATAAGATCCATATTTTGCCACAGAGGCACTGCCTTTCCCGCTTTCAGCGAAAAAACACAGAGTTGCACAGTAATTTTAGAATTACCATCTGTGGCCCTCTGTGTCTCTGAGTCCCTGTGGCAATATGATTATAACTCCGAACTTCAAGCTATACTATTTTATCGTATTTTTGACCTTCATCAAACAATTACTTTATGAAAGGAATATTTAAGTTAATTATGCCGGTCGTACTGATAGTAATGATTACCGGCTGCTTGCAGGAAACAAAAGAAAATAAATCTGCTCAAAAGCCTATGAAGATTACAAAAGAGAAATTCGGTATGCTGGATACCAATGAGGTTTACCTGTATACACTGTCCAATATTAATGGGATGACCGTAAAGATCACCAATTACGGAGGGATCGTAACCTCCATCCTTGCCCCCGACAAAGATGGAAATCTTGCAGATGTCGTACTGGGATTCGATAATCTGCAATCTTATCTCGATGGACATCCTTATTTCGGATCTATTGTCGGGCGCTACGGCAACAGGATCGCAAATGGTAAGTTTATGATCGATGGCATTGAATATACGCTGGCCACTAATAATGGCCCCAACCATCTGCATGGCGGGATCAGGGGATTCGATAAGGTAGTTTGGGAGTCCAGGGAGAAAAAATTTGCAGACAGAGCTTCTCTCAGGTTGCGGTATTTCAGTCCTGATGGTGAAGAAGGCTATCCGGGCAACCTCAGGGTAATGGTTACATACACCCTGACAAACAACAATGAATTGGTCATTGATTATAAAGCAACTACAGATAAAGCCACAGCTGTAAACCTCACACATCACTCCTATTTTAACCTTGGTGGGACGCAGGATGATGCCCTTGATCATGTGCTGACCATATCTGCACATAAATATGTAGAGGTAAATGAGAACCTCATCCCCACCGGAGAATTAAAGGATGTAAAGGATACTCCCATGGACTTCAGCAGCCCACACAGCATTGGAGAGCGTATTGAAGAAGTTGATGGGGGTTATGATCATACCTACGTGCTTCTCAATGAGGGCAATGTTATGAAAGTGGCTGATGTCTATGACCCGGAATCAGGCAGAAGCATGGAAGTATATACTTCTGAGCCAGGCATACAGTTTTATTCAGGGAATTTCCTCGATGGAAGCCTCACCGGAAAGGATGGGATCGTCTATAACAAACACCATGGCTTTTGCCTGGAAACACAACATTTCCCTGATTCACCCAATCAAGCGGATTTTCCTTCAAGCATACTGAAGCCCGGGGAAGAATACAGCTACACTACAATCTATAAGTTCACAAGTAAATAGCAACTGTATTGGCAAATAAGATAAAAACCAAAGGGCAGAAGCAGGCCACTGGCATTAAATTTCAAATTATCGTGCCCTTGCTTATCGTGTTCGCAGCCTTTTTTGTCTATAACCCTGCCACAAATAATGGCATACTGCACGGCTGGGATGACACTGAATATTTGCTGGACAAAGGTGTTCAGGACTTCAACCTGAAGGAAATATTCACAAATTATCACCTGGGGATGTACCAGCCGCTGTCAGTTTTTACCATTGCGGTAGATTTCCATAATACAAGACTCCAGGGAGCCAAAGCCCATCATATTGGCAATCTGTTATGGCATATCATTAACATCCTTCTAGTATGGGTATTTGTGCGAAAGCTTACCGGAAAAAATACCATTGCAGGGGTTGCAGCTTTTCTCTTCGCACTTCATCCAATGAACGTGGAAGCGGTGGCCTGGATCGCTGCCAGAAGCACCTTGCTGTTTACAGCTTGCTATATTGGAGGTCTGTTAACATATTTGAAATATACAGAAAATAAGAAGCCACTCTATTTTGGCCTGACAATCTTGCTGGCTGCCCTGGCCTTGTTTTCAAAGTCACTAGCCATCAGCTTCCCCTTTGTTCTATTCATTATTGATTATTATAAAGGCAGGACCTGGAGCATAAAGCTATTCCTGGAGAAAGCACCCTTCCTGATCCTTTCAATCATTTTTGGGATTATTACTATTAAGGCGGCACAAACCTTCGGACACATTACGGAACTGCAGCATGATTACTCGCTCATCAACCGCTTTTTCATTCTTTGTTATACATTTGTTTTTTACCTGGTCAAGTTAGTGGCACCCATAGATTTATCAAGCATATACTCTTACCCGGGATTAAGAGGAGGAAGCCTCCCATGGCTTTATTATTTAAGTGCTTTGTTGCCTCTCGGCCTGATCTGGCTCATTTACCATTATTGGAAAAAACAAAAAAAATTGATCGCCGGGATTCTCTTCTTCAGTATTACCATCGCCCCGGTATTGCCTTTGTTCTGGTCGAGGGTGTTTATCGCAGCCGACCGATATGCATATCTTTCTTTTATTGGCTTGTTCCTGATTGCGGGTATACTGATCGACAGGCTGATAAACAAGAAGTATATAAGCAACATCATCATCCGTTATGGTATTGCCGGGATCCTGATCGTTTATGGTGTCTTTCTGATGTACAGCACCAACAAACAGTGCTCCTACTGGAAAGATGGAGAGACCCTGCTAACACATGCAGTAACCCTCAGTGAATCAGCACCGGCTAAAGCACTGGCATACTTTTACCGGGGCAATATCAGGCAGGGGATCGCCGAGAAAAAGCACATGGAAGGTCAGCAGAGCAATAATGAAGGGATGGTCAGAAATGCATTTCTTTACTTTGGGAATGCCATACGGGATTATGACTCTACCCTTGCCTATAATCCGCAATATATGCTGGCGTACAGCAACCGGGGAATAATCTATGGAACCCTTGCCAACTACGACCAGAAATACCAGGAAATGGCATGGAACGACTTTGATGCCGCTATCCAAATCGACTCCGGATATGCTGATAATTATTATAATAAAGCCTGGCTTCTGTATATGAAAGGCGATTTAACTACAGCCTGTGAGTTATGGCAAAAAGCAGACAGACTGGGATCGGTGGTTGCTATTCAGGCATTGGAACAGTATTGCAGATAAGCTATCCGGTTTGGCGGTTAACAGTTGACGGTTGACAGTTGGCGGTCAACCCTGCACCCTGCACCCTGTATCTAATACCTTTCCGGAACAAAGGTCTGCTCATTCATCGGAGGCCTTACATAACCTTTTAAGATCACTCTTTCTGGTAGTTTGATATCTTCCCGGTCAAGGCTTTCATAAGGTATCATTGACAGCAAATGGTGGATGCAATTGAGCCTGGCCTTTTTCTTATCATCAGCTTCAACTACAAACCATGGTGAGTGCTTGGTATCTGTATAAAAGAACATCTCATCCTTAGCTTTGGAGTATTCTACCCACTTACTCATGCTGGTAAGGTCAATAGGGCTGATCTTCCATCGGCGTGTAGGATCTTTCAGGCGTGCCTTGAATCGCTTTTCCTGCTCCTCAGCGGCTACAGAGAACCAGTATTTTATCAGTATGATCCCGGAATGGGTGATCATATGCTCAAAATGCGGACAAGAACGAAGAAACTCCCAATACTCGTCCTCATTACAGAAGCCCATCACACGTTCCACACCGGCACGGTTGTACCAGCTGCGGTCAAAGAGCACCATTTCACCCGCTGCAGGCAAGTGAGAAACATAGCGTTGAAAATACCATTGGGTTTTTTCGCGTTCGGTTGGATTTCCCAGGGCCACTACGCGACAGATCCTCGGGTTAAGAGTTTGCGTGATCCGTTTTATAGTGCCGCCTTTACCTGCCGCATCCCGACCTTCAAAGGCCACCACTACCTTCAAGCCCTTATGCTTGATCCATTCCTGCAATTTCACAAGTTCGATCTGCAGCTTGCGAAGTTCCTCGTCATAAACCTTGTTTGATAAGTGATGATCGCCGTTTCCTTTTTTTTGATGAGCCATAGGTATAAGAATATGGTAGCCAAATATAGAAAAAATTAAGTTACTGGTTACTGGATGCTGGATACTG
>JAGLYE010000118.1 GCA_023132505.1 Bacteroidales bacterium
AACCCAACACCCACTTTGTCCACCGTAGCCCTGGCGAAGGTGGAACACCCAACACCCAACACTTATATGCCCTATTTCAAAAACAGCGAAGCAAATATTTACTACGAACTTCACGGATCTGGTCCGATAATATTGATGCTTGCCGGCATGGCAAGTGATTCGAAAAGCTGGCAGTTCATATTGCCTTATATGATAAAACATTATCGTTTGATCGTTTTTGACAACAGGGGATGCGGAAGAACGGAAACAAACGGCAAAAGCTTTGATCTCAAGAATCTGGCTAAAGATGCTTTTGGTTTGTTGGAATATCTGAAATATGATAAGGTACATGTGATCGGACATTCTATGGGTGGGATGATCGCCCAGGAGATGGCCCTGATGCAAGCTGAGAAGATCGATAAGTTAGTGCTTGCAAGCAGCAGTCCAAAGCTCTCAGATAAAGCCAAGACCATCCTTTATGACCTTTATGATAAATGGCTGAAAGGTTATGACATGGCCGACTGGTTCAGGATCATGTTCCAGTGGCTGTTCACAAAAGAGGCACTCAGCAACAAAAAGTTCATGGATGCTGCCATTATCTTTGCCCTGGCCTACCCCTACCCGCAGACCCTGGAAAGTTTCAAGAGGCAGGTTGATGTGATTACCAGTTTCGATGCGGTTGACCGTATCCGGCAGATCATGCATACTACGCTCATCATGAGTGGACAAGAAGATATCCTCATTCCACCGGAAGAATCCAAGGCCCTGCTGAACATCGGTGGCCCCACAGAATTTAAGCTTATTGAACATGCTGCTCATTCTATCCATGCGGAGCAGCCGGAGGCGTTTGTTAAAGCGGTGCAGGAGTTTCTGGAAGAGCAGTAGGCAGTAGGCGGTAGGCAGTAGGCATGTTATTTACTGGATTTAGGCAAGAATTTTTCCGGATTATTTATCATATGGTATAAAATCTTTCCTATTTCCCGCGTATTGTGAATTAGCAACTCATATTCATCTTTGCTAATATAATTGCACTTGAAAGCAAAGTCAACCCAAACTTGCGTTTCTGTATTTTCCATATCAGAATCAGAAATCTTACTTACAAAATGAGCCTTATACTGTCGTTTTCTGTAGGCTTCTCCAATATTGGCACAAACAGACCTAGAGGATCGTCTCACTTGATCAGTGAGTGAATATTTTTCTTCCTTCGGAAATGACTTGGATATTATAAAAATGCTCATTGCTTGCTCAAAAGCAATTTGATATACTTTCAGTTCTTTATACATAATGGTACTGATTAATAGTGAAAGTGAAATAATTCCCCTTACCTATTAATACCGATTTTAAAATTATGTCCCCATATATTTATAAAGAAGTGAAATGAAGTACTTCATCAGCCTACTGCATACTGCCTACTGCATACTGCCTACTGCATTCTGCATACCCTCCCCTTGACTAACCCTCAGTAATTCACTATATTTACTTAGATATTCGGATAAGCCAAAACTATTTCTTCATCAGGTAAAAGCTAAAACTTTTCAGCAGACGGGATGAATTCATTATAAATGAACACTCCGGACTTAAAATATGTGAGTATCCTGGCAGCAGCACTGCTTCTGCCCTCATTTTTATTTTCTCAGTTTGAATTCAATAACCCGGTGTTGATTGATATGGATGATGGCCTCCCTTCAAATTACATATCCGCCATTGCCAGAGATAATATGGGATTTATGTGGTTTGGGACCGACGAAGGCTTATGCCGATGGGATGGAATACACGCTAAAATCTTCACCCATGATGATGCCGATACAAATTCAATACCATCAAATTTTATTGAAACCGATGCACTGCTCTGGAATGATGAGCAAAATAAACTCCTTATCGGAACAAGCTATGGCTTGAGTGTTTATGACCCTAAATCGGGCAACTTCAAAAATTACCTCCCTAGTATTAGAGAATATTCCTTTTCAGAAAACCGGATCTCAGCGATCATCAAAGATAATCAAGGTCTTATCTGGTTAGCTACCGACAATGGATTTGCGAAATTCAACACAAATACCGATAGTTTTCAAAACTTCTATTACCAGGGTAATATTGATGATGAGCCCCGGGGCGATAAACTATATGCAAACATCTCACTGGCCATATGCCAGGACCTGGAAAATGACTCTATTTTCTGGATCGGAACACGTTCAGGTTTGCTGAAATTCAATAAGTACACAGAACAGATCCGGCGGTTCTATTATAGTTATTACCTCAAAAATATTGAATACAATATTAATGTATTTCGCAGTGTATGCCCCCATCCCAATGGCAAGCTGTACCTGGGAACATGGACACACGGGATGATCATCTTCTGTACTCAGGAAGAAGCATTCATTAGAAATTTCCGGCCCAGCGGCCTTCCCCAAAAGCAAAATTTCCATGATGGATGCATTCCGCCAATTAAAGTAAAATCAGAGCATGAAATATGGCTCCCCACGGTGCTGGGATTAATGGTATATGATACAGAAAAAGATACAGTGACCTTTTCGAAATATTATAAAAACCCAGTGGGCAGACTATACCCATTGTGGGTAAACCTTATTGATGAAGAGAACAGGCTGTGGTGTGGGTCCAGGTATGGTGTTTATATGTTTGACCAGCGTAAGAAGCAATTCAAAAATTATTTTTTCAAGCCATACAGCAACTCCAGGACCTATATTACATTCGATATTTTTGAAGACCCTGAAACAGGTGTGATCTACCAGGCCTTACAGGGGGCACACGGGCTTCATTATTTTGATCCTGCAGAACAACAATTTGATTATTTGGAAGTCCCTGCAAACCCATTGGATGAAAACACCATCAATTCAATCTTCCAATCCAGCGACGGAACTGTATGGATCGTATGTCCTTATGGATTATTTAAACTCTCGGATGACAGAAAAAGGCTGCTCCCCTACGATCTGTCATTAGAAAGTTACCCATGGTTCAACAATATGGTTGAGGATAAGAACGGCGGTATCTGGATCAGCAGTGCAAATTACGGACTGCAAAAGCTAAACATTCAGTCAGCTAAGCTGGAACAGATAAGACACTGGAGAGATTATTTTGAATCTGATAAAAATGTCCCGGAAATAGCACACCTGATCCTTGATAAGTACAATAGGATATGGTTTACCAGGAGAGATGGGGGTTATGGATATTATGATGTTGAAACAGATTCTGCCTGCTATTTTACTAAACCCGGTAACATTAAAGATCAGTTTTATTTTCTGTATGATCTGGCTCATGGAAAAGAAGATATTATTTGGGTTGGCAGTAATGAAAATGGCCTAGGATATATAGACCCGGAAGCACCGGGGGAAGGAATACGATCCAAATGTTCAAGCCATAACGGCTTGCAAAGCAATTTCGTTTATGATGTTCAGGCCGATAATAATGGAAGAGTGTGGATGTTAACGGAGGCCGGCCTGGAAATGCTGGATCCTGTGACCGGGGAAACTGTATTTTATAACAGTAGTGATGGATTGATCATGTACGATACATTCGCCAATCGCAAATCATACCATCCGGGCAGCCTGAAAAAAATAAGCAATGGAAGGATGGCCATTGGATATCGCCGTGGAATAGGGATCTTTTATCCTGACAGCCTGACCCCAAACGATGAAACACCTGTGCCATATCTGACATCCTTCAAGGTATATGAAAAGGAGGTATCGCCTGACACAGCATTGTTTTTCTCCGGTAGCATTGATCTGGATTACCATGAGAATTTTCTGACTTTTGAGTATTCAGCCATTGCATTAACTACAGGTGGAGATGTACAATTCTATCATCAGCTGGAGGGTGTCGACAGGGAATGGGTTCCATCACCAAGGCGCTTTGCTTCATATTCGAATCTCTCACCCGGGGAATACATATTCAGGGTGAAAGCGCAGAGTGCTTATAAATCAATGCCTGCAACTCCCCTTGAGTTCACGATCGCGATCCATCCACCCTGGTGGAAAACATGGTGGGCTTATGCCTTGTATATCCTCGGCATTGGAGGTGCCTTGTTCGGATTCTACCGCTTTCAGCTCAACCGGCAACTGGCCATTCGCGAGGCTGGCCGGCTTAAGGAGCTTGATGACATTAAAAGCCGGCTATATGCCAATATCACCCATGAATTCCGTACACCACTCACTGTCATCACCGGCATGGCCGATGAGATCAAGTCTGATCTGCAAAGCAATGAAAGCAACAGGCTTAGTGACTTTCTGGATATGATCAAACGAAATGCCGGCAAGCTGCTCCACCTGGTGAACCAAATGCTTGACCTGTCCAAACTGGAAAGCGGCAAGCTGGAGTTGAAACCCATACAGGCAGACGTTGTTCCCTATTTGCAGTATATCACAGAATCCTTTCAATCGTTTGCAGAGTCACAAGAGATCAAGCTGGTATTCTATAATGAAGTAGAAAAGGTGATCATGGACCATGATCCGGAAAAGCTGTTCACCATTGTTTCAAACCTTCTGTCAAACGCCATAAAATTCACTCCCGGGGGCGGCAAGGTGATATGCCATCTAAATATATCCGGGCAACTGCAGTCTGAAAATATCATATTGAAAATCAAGGATACAGGCATAGGCATCCCGGAAGATACACTTCCCAATATTTTTGACCGCTTTTTTCAGGCTGACAGTTCTTCAACCCGCCACGGTGAGGGAACAGGTATCGGCCTGGCCTTAACAAAAGAGTTGGTGGAATTAATGAACGGGAGCATCACAGTGAAAAGCAAGGTGGGCAAAGGCAGTGAATTCACAGTAATACTACCTGTTACCTGCAAAGCACAACTACAAGACCCTGACAAAGACAGGAAACAAACACGCAAGGAGATTTCAGACAGGCTGCAAAGTGAGTTACAGGTAGAGCTTATGACAAATAAGTTGTCCGGTCCGGAAACTCCCGATGATCATGAACATCCCATTACCCTGATTGTGGAGGATAATGAGGATGTTGCAAAATATATCGCTATAAGCCTGGGAGAAGATTACCAGATTCATCATGCCAGAAACGGGCAGGAAGGGATCGATCAGGCCCTTGAGCTTATTCCTGATATTATCATCTGTGACGTGATGATGCCCGTAAAAGACGGGTTTGAAGTTTGTTCTTTTCTGAAACAGGATGAGCGGACCAGCCATATTCCAATCATTATGCTCACTGCCAAATCCACAAAGGAAGACCGTCTTGAAGGCCTGATCAGCGGAGCTGATGCATACCTGTCAAAGCCATTCGATAAAAAGGAATTGCTGATCCGCATGGATAAGATGATCGAACTCAGGAAACGATTGCATGAAAAGTTCAGTGGTAAAAAACATCCTTTAAAAGGCGTCCTCTCTGACGATAATATTGAAGGCCAATTCCTGCATAAGGCCATCAATAATATTGAAAATAATCTTGATGACTCAGACTTTGGCACACTCCAGCTTGCACGACTGGCCGCTATGAGCGAGTCGCAGCTATACCGGAAACTCAAAGCCCTTACAGGAAGATCAACAGCATTGTTCATTCGCTCCATAAGGCTTCAAAAAGCACAGGAGTTATTAAAAACCACGAAATTGAATATCTCCGAAGTAGCTTATGAAACAGGATTCAGCGATCCGGCCTGGTTCAGCCGAGTCTTTAAGGAAGAATTTGGTGAATCCCCGCTTGCTCACAGGGATAAATAAAATTTCGAATTG
>JAGLYE010000119.1 GCA_023132505.1 Bacteroidales bacterium
TGGTCAGGTGATGGTTTGTAAATTTCTGCCCACCTTCGCTGTGATAGGGCATATGGCAATCGGCACATGCAACACCACGCTCATAATGTATGCCTGTCGTATATATCTCATAGCCGGGGTGCTGTGCTTTCAGCATGGGTGCCTTGCTCAGGGCATGGGTCCAATCAGAAAATTCAATATCGTCGTAGTACTTCAGCATGTTTTCAGCTGAAGTGCCTTCTTTCCATGGAAAGGTGAGATAGGGCACACCTTCAGCAGGAACCTTTTTATTAAAGTAATATTCAACATGGCATTGGGCACACACAAGCGAACGCATCTCCTGGTGGGTGGACTTAGAAATGTCCTTGCCTATGCTCTCAAAAGCTTCGATCAATGCAGGCCTTGTTATGCGCAAGTCCATAGTATTCGGGTCATGACAGTCGGCGCAACCGATAGCATTCACCACTTCCGGTCCACGCGATGCCCATTTGCCATTGTAAAACCCGGCAATCCCAATCTCATTCATTACACGTGGAACATCCGGACTTTTACATGTCCAGCAGGTGTTCGACATGGGGCCATCCTCGGGTCCTTTAGGAGCTCCGGTCCTCAATGTTTTATGAATATCCTCAATCGCATAGAAATGCCCTCTGCCCTGCTTGTAATCCTTTGCAAACCCATAGCCCGCCCACAGGACGACCAAGCGTGGGTCTACCTCCAGCATATCGATCATGGTATTCCCATTATAAAGTGTCCTGAATGAAGTGTCAGCCGTCCGATAATAAGACTCAAATTCCCTTGGATGGTTCTTTCCCCATTCTTCGTTTCTCGGTTCATATTCGCTGAGCTTTACAACAGGTTTGTTCACAAACACAGCTTCAGCCCTTCTCTCCATAACGGATGAAGCCAATAGGCCAAGAACAAAAACAATAACAAGGGTGAGCAGGAACAACAGCCAGTTTACCCAGGATTTTCTTTTTGATTTCATGATATAGGTTTTTATCTGTTAATATTATTTTTTCATCAGATTATCCAGCCAGACCGGGACCGGGCTTTCCGGGCCGGGAACACGTGCAAAAGGAACGCTGGAAAGACTATGGACCAGCCCGTGAGGGGTTTCCCTGTGACATTCCCAACAGGCCCTTTCATTAAAGCTGTCGTGATAAGTATTTGTTAAAGCCAGCATTTTAGGATTGTGTACAAGGTCTGAATGACACCGCAGGCAGTTTTGCTGAACTACATGCCTTCCTTCCTCCCGAATAAATATTGATTGGGGTTCGAGTCGCATGGTGAATATATAGGCATGACGCATGCCATCCTTTGCCTTAAAATAATATTTGTTAAAAAAGTTGTTATGAGGAACGTGGCAGTCATTACAATGTGCTTCCTCCCTGTGTGAGCTGTGCGACCAGGTAGCATATTCCGGAGCCATAATGTGACAGTTCACACATGTTTTGGGATCATCCGATAAATAGGACACTGCATTTGATATATATATCAGATAAAAGAATAATCCCAATATAGCTCCGGAAACTATTGAAGCAATTCTTCCCCAAGCCCGGGGTGGAACAAAAAATCGAAAGAATTTGATCATTATTTCCAGGTTTTCCTTAAACAGGTAATTTATGTACTACAATTCATATCTATTTTCAAAGATACAATATAGAGCCCATAAGCTGCAATAGCCCGTGTAATTTAAAAAAACTCTAAATTAACCTCTATTCAAGCGCCGTTTATACTTTCGTATCCAAAGGATTATACCAGAAATCAGGATTAAAATGACACTTAATGTCTTACACCCATTCTTCAGAAATGATCTCTCCCCTGATCCCAACCAAAGTTTTCTTTAGCGGGATCTTCCTATCGGCATTTTCTATTGCCATCTTTGCCATTTGCAGCAAACTGCTACAGCAAGGAACTTCCATGACCATCACATGCAGCGTATTGATCTGTGCCTCATCTATCATGCTGGTCAGCTTCTGAACATATACTTCTGTCCCGGAGTCCAGCTTCGGACAGGCGATGGCAAGACTTTTCCCCTTGAGGAATTTTGAATGAAAGTTTCCCATAGAAAAAGCTGTACAATCGGCAGCAAGCAGCACATCAGCATTTTTAAAATACGAGGCATTCGGATTGATAAGATGCATTTGCACCGGCCACTGCCTAAGCGTTGATGGCTGATCAGCTGTGCTTTCTGCAGATGTACCTTCAGCAGCTTTGTTAACCGCATCAGTATCGATATCGAAAACAACCGGAGCAGAGCCGGGACAGCCCCCGCTGCAAGCGTTACTTTCGTCCTTTTCATGAACTTTTTGTTTCACCTCCACTACTGTGTACCCGAGATTATCCTGTTGCTCCAGAAATGCAATGGCTTCCTCCAGAAAGGCAGTTTCGCCATGCTCCCGTAAATGCTTCAAATGGGCAACAACGGTATTGAAGCCATGCTTGATAATTTCTTTTATCACAGCCGTTTCATTGTATGGCTCAGCTTCACGTGTCTCAATCTCAATTGCCCCCTCCGGACAATCCCCAATGCAGGCACCAAGTCCGTCACACATCAGGTCGCTTACCAGGCGGGCTTTCCCATCAATGATCTGTAAAGCACCTTCCGGACATCCGGGAATACATAATCCGCATCCGTTACACTTATCCTCATCTATTTTAATGATCTCTCGTTTCATCTTTTAATGATTTCGGTATTTAATTACGCAAATATATATATAATTCACCAATTAAAAACAATTCAAATTTCAAATTCATAGCTGTCCCAGATAAAATAAATATTCGACCCCTCTGGGGTCGGGCGCTTCAAGGCCTGCCATGCTGCTATAAACATGTGATGCCTCCGGCATCAATGCCTTTGCATATGTCAGGGTAATCAATAAAATCGGATCCCAGAGGGATCCCATATCTATAGCACGGAAATCGGCAGTAGCATCCACGACCCCAGAGGGGTCGCATGTGAAACCATATTAATGGAAACAGTAGTGTTTCAAATTCCTAATTTCAAATTTCTGATTTCCCGCCTGAGGCGGGCAGGCTGATCTCTGATTTCTGATCGAGGGCCTAGTAATCGAGAAATTTATCCAGCGTCTGCTCTTCCATGTAGTTCCTGAACTCAAGGGTAAGATCTTTGATAACATTTTTGAAGATACACTTTTTAAAAGGGCAGATAGGTTTATCGAGAGGGCATTTTGTGATTGTGATCTTCCCTTCTATTGCCTCGTAAATATCAAGAAATGAAATATCAGCCGGGGCCATCTTCAATGAAAATCCCCCTGAGGGCCCACGACTTGAATTAATAAAATCCTCCTTGCCAAGGCGTTGGAATACTTTGGCGACATGATGCCTTGAGCTGCTTGTAAGTTCAGCGATCTGATTCACATTTACAAGTTTATCCGACCTTGCTACCAGTATCATCCCGTGAATGGCAATGGAAGCTGCTTCACTTAACCTGAGAATTCTGGACATTGTATTTATTTTAGTAATTAATTACCCAAATGTATATTGCTTTTTATTCTCCAGGAAATTTAAATACCTCAAAATGGAGAAGAAAGACTAATTTTTAATGAATTTAAATAAATCAGCATACTAACAAATATCAATATTCATCGCAACAAATTCCAAGTACTACAAGCACTCCAAGTACTACAAGCACTCCAAGTACTACAAGTATTCCAAGTACTCCAAGTACTCCAAGTACTTCTGGTACTATTTTCTTATATTTGAATCCTGAACCGACAGAAGGAAAACCGGGAGCATGAAACTTTCCATAATCATTGTTAATTATAACGTCAAGCATTTTCTTGATCAATGCCTCAGTTCGGTACGCCGTGCTATTGAAGATATTGAGGCTGATATTTGGGTTGTTGACAATAATTCTGTTGATGGCTCTATCCGCATGGTAAAGGATAAGTTTCCGGAGGTGAAGCTGATTGCCAACAAGGACAATGTGGGTTTTTCGGTGGCAAACAACCAGGCCATCCATGAATCGCAGGGGGAATATGTGCTTTTGCTGAATCCAGATACCATCGTGGAGGGCGACACCTTCAGCAAGATCATTGCTTTTATGGATGCTCACCCGGATGCAGGGGGCCTCGGGGTGAAGATGATCGATGGCAAGGGCAACTTCCTCCCTGAATCAAAACGTGGCCTGCCCACCCCTGATGTTGCATTCTTCAAGATCTTTGGACTGTCAAAGTTTTTCCCGAAATCAAAAACCTTTGGCAAATACCATCTGGGGTACCTCGACAAGGATGAGACCCACCAGGTGGATATCCTTTCAGGGGCATTCATGTTTATGCGCAGAGCAGCCCTTGACAAAACTGGATTGCTGGATGAGGATTTCTTTATGTATGGGGAAGACATCGACCTCTCCTACCGAATTATAAAAGCAGGCTACAAAAACTATTATTTCCCTGAAACCAGGATCATCCATTATAAGGGCGAGAGCACCAAGAAAAGCAGCGTAAATTATGTCTTTGTGTTTTACAGGGCCATGGCCATCTTTGCATCAAAGCACTTTTCACAGAAGAATGCCCGATTGTTCTCTCTCCTGATCAATATGGCTATCTGGCTGCGCGCCTCCCTGGCCATCCTGAGCAGGTTCTTCAAAAGGGCCATCCTGCCTATGCTCGATATCCTACTGATATTTGCAGGGATCTTCTTCATTCAGGAATACTGGGAAACCAGGGTGATCTTTCCTGACGGTGGCAGCTATCCCCGGGAGTTCATCACCATTACGGTACCCTTGTATATCCTTGTCTGGCTTTTTTCGGTATATCTCAGTGGCGGATACGACAAACCCATCAGACTTATCAAGATCTTTCAGGGTATTGCTCTCGGTACTGTTTTCATACTTGTAGTATATGCCTTGCTCAGTGAATCATACCGTTTCTCACGGGCGATCATCATCCTTGGCGCCGTTTGGGGCTTGAGTGCCATGACAATTTTACGCCTGATCCTTCACCTTACAGGGATTAAAAGGTACAGGATAGGCGAAGAATTGAAGAATAAACGCTTTATCATTGTTGGGCAAAAAGATGAGGCTGAACGTGTGGCTGACTTACTGCACAAAACCTGGCTGAAACCGGCCTTTGTCGGCCTGGTGAGCATGAAGAACAACACCGAGAAGAGCGAGATGTTCATCGGAACCATTGACCAACTGCCTGAGATCATACCGATCTATAAAATCTCAGAGGTGATATTCTGTTCCAAAAGTCTCCCCCACCAGGTGATCATCGACAAGATGTCAGAATTGCAGCATTTACGTGTTGACTTTAAGATCGCTCCTGAAGACAGCCTGTCAATCATTGGCAGCAACTCTATCAATACCTCCGGCGATCTATATACTGTTGATATCAATTCAATCACCACGCCAAGGAATTTAAGGAACAAAAGGTTTGTTGACATAATCACAGCATTGGCCTTGCTCGTTTTTCTTCCCCTGAATGTTTTTATCATTAAAAACCCTGCCGGCCTGGTACGCAATATCCTCTGTGTCATATTTGCCCGTTGTTCCTGGGTCGGATACAATATTAAAAATCCTGGCGAAAAGGATAAGCTCCCAAAAATCAAACATGGTATCTTACATCCGGAAGATGCTTTCAACAAAAAGCGGATAAATCCTGAGATCACCGGAAAACTAAATCTGATCTATGCCAGGGACTACGACTTCACCACCGACCTGAATAT
>JAGLYE010000012.1 GCA_023132505.1 Bacteroidales bacterium
ATCCTTCTCCTCCCCTATACCATCCTCTGGCTTTTCTTTTCCTGGCAGGATAAAGCGGCCAGGCTCCAGGAACTTGAAGAAAAAGAAATGCCTGTATCGAGGGCTTCCGGCGGAATGATCCCATTCAGGGATGAAAAAGGCACACTGCGATTATCGGTGATACAGGAAGATCTGTTATACATTGAAGCAGCCGATAATTATGTGTCGGTGTATTATCTCCACCGCGGCATATTACAGAAATTTATGGTCAGGAATTCAATGAAGTCATATGAGGAACAGTTCAAAGACAGCAACATCGTTCGCTGCCACCGATCATACATGGTTAACCTCGATAAAGTTGAGATCATCCGCAAGGAGAAAGACGGGCTTCATCTTGAGCTGGATACTGAACCACCCATATCATTGCTGGTTTCCAAAACCTATGTAAAAGGTGTAATGGAAACTTTTTCAATGACCTCACCCCTGGACAGTTAAACGCTGTGCTAATTTTTAATTAGGGGTGTTCACAGCCTACTGCCTACCGTCAACCGCCTGCCCGCCGAAGCGAAGCGTAGGAGGGTCAACTGTCAACCGCCTGCCCGCCGAAGCGAAGCGTAGGAGGGTCAACCGTTCACTGCCCTTCCTCATCATACATAGCACTGAGATTGAAACGATCCGGATGGCGTGGATACTTGTCTCGATAAAAGTCCTGGATCAGCTTAAGGTCTTTTTCATAATCCCCCGTGGGATAAAAAGTAAGGCCATATCCCACCTTTTTATTTCTGTAATCAATGTAAACACATCCGATGGGTACCTCCGCTGCCATAGCTATGGCATAAAAGCCTTTTTTCCACTTCTTTACCAACTTGCGTGTGCCCTCCGGGGTTATCATCAGGAAAAAGCTGTCGTTTTTTTTAAACATTTCTGCTAACTGTTCAATAAGGCGGTTGTTCTTGCCACGGTCAACAGGGATGCCTCCGGCCTTTTTGACCAGCCAGCCCATCGGCCCGCTAAAAGCCTCTTTTTTAATCAGAAAGCGCGTTTTCAAGCCCAATATCGTTGCACCAAACCTTCCAAAGACAAAATCGAAATTGCTCGTATGTGGTGCAGCCAGCAAAACACACTTTTTCAGATCCGGTGGAGGTTTGTTTTCGATCTTCCAACCGCTAACCCAGAAATAGAATTTGGCGAACAGGCGTATCATGATAAGATAATTAATACAAATATATGGATTATCGAGAAACGACTTCCGGCTACCCAAGATAGAATGGTTAAAACCCTAAATTTTAAGCTCTAAATTCTAAACAAATTCATAACTTAAAACTAATTCAACACTCAACCCTCAACCCTAATTATTAGTCAAATGGAGATTTGCTATACGCTTAAGTATGAACTATATTTGTACTTATTAAAGCAAACCGGCGAATTAAGCCAACCTAAAAATATATATCATGAAAAAGTATATGCTTCTGCTACTGGCCTTTTTTGCTGTAGCATCCCTTACTGCCCAGGAATTTGTGTATGAGGACGATGCGCCGGTACCTCTCGATCCGGCTGTGATCTATGGCAAGCTCGACAACGGCTTAACTTATTACATCCTTGAGAACGATATGCCTGAAAACAGGGCTGAATTCTACCTTATTCTTAATGCCGGGGCCATTCTCGAAGATGATTCCCAAAATGGACTGGCACACTTTTGTGAGCATATGTGCTTTAATGGTACGGAAAACTTTGAGAAACACGACATCATTAACTATCTGCAATCGATCGGGATGAAATTTGGTCCCGAGATAAATGCCTTTACAAGCCACGACAATACCACTTATATGCTTCGGAAGGTTCCGACTGATGAGCCTGCCAACATTGATACGGCGCTCATGATCCTGTATGATTGGGCGAACAATGTTTCTTTCGAAGATGAAGAGATTGATAATGAACGTGGTGTGATCCATGAAGAATGGAGAACACGTCGCGGGGCGATGTTCCGCCTGATGACCAAGTCGCAAAAGGTGCTTTTTAAAGGTTCTAAATATGCCGAAAGGGATGTTATCGGCGATATTGATATCATTGATAATTGTGCTTATGATGAATTGCGCAGGTTCTATTACGACTGGTACCGCCCTGACTTGCAAGCTGTGATTGCTGTTGGTGATTTTGATGCAGCAGAAATGGAAACCCATATTGCTGCTCTGTTTTCCCAGATACCTGCACGTGAGGATGCTAAACCAAGGGAAGTATTTCCTGTTCCCGATCATAATGAAACCTATGTGAGCATTGAAACAGATCCTGAAGCCCAGTACAATATGATACAGGTTTACTGGAAGCATGATCCTGATCCCGATAAGAACATGGGGTATTATCGCGATGGTGTGTTGCAGGAGTTGTATAGCATTATGTTAAATGCACGCCTGCAGGAGCTTAATTTACAGGACGATCCTCCATTCATCTTTGCCATCTCAATGTATAGTAATGTGGTACGCAGCAAGGATGCCTATATTGCATTTGCCATTGCATCAAATGAAAAGATCCCCGTCGCACTTGAGGCCATTTTATTGGAAAACGAAAGGGTGAAACTCCACGGATTCACCGCTACGGAATTGGAAAGGGCGAAAGCCGATTACCTCAGCAGCATGGAAACCCAATACAAGGAAAAAGATAAGCAGGAGTCGGATACTTATGTGTGGGAGTATTCCGATCATTTTCTGAATGATGAACCTGTTCCCGGAATCGATTTCGATTATGCATTTGTTCAGAAGGTATTGCCCGGGATCAGCCAGGAAGAAATGAATGAACTGGCAGCAAAATGGATTACCGACGGTAATCGCGTAGTGGTCATTGCCGGCCCCGAATCTGAGGAAATACAAATGCCTTCGGCTGAAGAAGTGCTTAGCCTGGTTGCTGCTGTTGAAAATATGGAGATTGAACCTTATATCGATAAGGTGTCAGATGCACCCCTGGTTGCTGAAGTACCTGAACCCGGAACCATTGAAAAGAAAAGAAAGGATAAAAAATTAGGCACACTTAGCTGGGATCTTTCCAATGGTGTCAGGGTAGTATTCAAACCTACTAATTTTAAGGATGATGAGATACTGATGAGTGCATATAGTTTCGGAGGTACAAGCTTATATGAAATGGATGAGTTGATGTCGGCAGATAACAGTGTCGGCGTTGTAAGTATGAGTGGATTGGCAAGCTTTGATGAAATTGAGCTGCAAAAGAAACTTTCCGGAAAAATAGTGAGTGTCTGGCCGTATGTGGGTGAAAGCTCGGAAGGGTTTAACGGGGAATGTACCCCCGAAGATTTTGAAACCATGATGAAGCTGGTGTACCTGTATTTTACCCAAACCCGCCAGGATGAAACAGCCTTCAATTCTTTCATGAATATGATGAAAGGGATTTTGGATAACAGGGAGAACAACCCCTCCTCGGCACTGCAGGACACTTTGCTTGTAACTATGGCAGATTACAACCCCCGCGTAAGACCGGTGACCTCCGAACGGCTTGAGGAAATCAATTTCAAGAAGTTGCATTATATCTACAATGAAAGGTTCGGAGATCCCGGTAGTTTTACTTTTTACTTTGTCGGGAATATTGATCCGGTAGAAGTAGAGCCCCTGGTTCTTACATACCTGGGAGGTCTTCCCATAGTTAAGCGAAATGAAAACTGGAAAGATAACGGCGTGAGGCCTCCTGATGGCACAGTGGTAAAGACCGTGGTCAGGGATATGGAAGTGCCCAAGGCGACTGTCAGCATAAGCTTTACAAGTGTATATGATTATGATAATGCCCTGGCAAGGATGGAATTGTCGACACTTTGCGATGTACTTGATATACGCTATACAGAGTCTATCCGTGAAGAACAGGGTGGTACTTATGGCGTGGGCGTAAACCCTCAGCAAGTACACTATCCATGGGAGCATTATATCGTAAGAATATACTTCGACTGCGATCCGGAAAAAGTTGATAAGCTTAAGGCCATCGTATTTGAGGAAATTGATAAACTTAAATCGGAAGGCCCGAAGGCAAAAGACTTGAATGGTGTGAAGGAAAACCTGCTTAAATCGAGGGCGGAACGCTTGGAACAAAACAGTTTCTGGCTGAATATGCTTAAAAATATTGATTATCACCAGGCGGATCCCAAAAACATCTTCAAGTATGACGATATGGTTAACAGTATGACCATAGAAAGCCTGAAAGATGCAGCTAACAGGTTCTTTAATGTGGATTATGTTGAGGTGGTTCTTCTTCCGTCAGATAATTGATCGTAGGGTTGGCAACCTTTTAAAAGGTTGCCAACCCTAATTTAAAAGGTTGCCAACCCTAATATTAAAAGTCAATTTCAAGATCTAATTGATCCCGGAGGTTTTTGATCTCCGGGTTTTTTTCTGTCATCTTTTTAAAGATCTCATCAGGAAAGTAAGCCTTGTCCTGTTGATCTTTGATATCAGCCAGGGCGATATTAATGGTGATAAAATCGTTGTTAAGTTCCTTCTTCAGAAACTCCATGATCTTTGGCAAAAGACTCTTTATCTCCTGCTCCAGAACTTTACTATCGGCTGTAATTTCAAGGGCGAAATTTTCTTTAAGGACAGGATTTTTCACTGTCAGGCTGCTGAGCAGGTTATTAGAGTGCTTGCAAATACCGGGAATGCCTTTCTTCCATGCAGCATTAAGTTCTTCCTGGGTGAAAGCTGTCTTGTTGGTTGGCTCTCGTTTTTTTTCAGTTAACTCTCCTTTTTCTTTATCCCCGTTCAGGATTTTTGAAGCTTTTTTAATGGAGATATGATCAATGATGGAATCATCCGGTGTGTTGTAGTTTTTCTGTGGTTCTTTTACTTTAGTGACTTCAGTTTCTTCCGGCTTTTCCTTTTTAGCAGGTGCTGCAGCTATGGGTTGGGTGGGTGTATTATCGGGTGAAGGAAGGTCACGGCCTTTTTTTTCCTGCACTGTTTGCTTTGCAGGAAACCCCATCAAACCACACATCTGGAGCAGGGAGAGCTCAAGCAATAGTTGTTTGTTGTTACTGCTTTTGTATTGCACATCATACTGGTTATTGATACTCAATGCCCTGAGAAGGAAATCAGTTTCGCAAAGGCCTGCCTGGTCCAGGTATCTTTTTTTGAGATTGTCGCTGACCTCAAGCAGATTGGAGGTGGCGGGGTCCTTACATACCAGGAGGTTGCGCAGGTGTTCACCCAAACCGATGATAAAATGCTGTCCGTCAAAGCCATTGTCGATGATCTCATTGATGATAAGCAAAGTTCCTGAGGCATCCCCTTTCAGGATATGCTGGATGATCCTGAAATAATAATCATAATCAAGAACATTCAGATTCTGTATAACCTTTTCATATGTGAGTTCACTGCCGGCAAAGCTTACAAGCTGGTCGAAAATTGACAGGGCATCACGCAGTGCCCCGTCGGCTTTCTGGGCTATGATGTGCAAGGCATCATCACTGGCGTCTACCTGTTCGCTTTTCGCAACAAACTTCAGATGCCTGGCAATATCTTCAACAGTTATCCGCTTAAAATCAAAGATCTGGCACCTGGAAAGTATGGTAGGGATGATCTTGTGTTTTTCTGTTGTCGCGAGAATGAATTTAGCGTAGGCCGGGGGCTCCTCAAGAGTTTTTAAAAATGCATTGAAGGCAGCCGCCGACAACATGTGTACCTCATCAATGATATATACTTTATAATTACCAACCTGTGGTGGCACACGTACCTGGTCAACAAGATTACGTATGTCTTCTACGGAGTTGTTTGAGGCAGCATCAAGTTCATGGATATTAAAAGAAGCCGATTCATTGAATGATTTGCACGATTCACAGGTATTGCATGCTTCAATCTTGTCGGAAATATTCTGGCAATTGATGGTTTTGGCCAGGATCCTGGCACAGGTAGTCTTTCCCACACCCCTGGGGCCGCAAAACAAAAATGCCTGCGCCAGGTGCTGATTCCTGATCGCATTTTTAAGTGTAGCGGTGATAGATTTTTGCCCTACCACCGTGTCAAAGGTGATCGGCCTGTATTTCCTTGCGGAGACAACAAAGTTTTCCATGTGCGAATGCCTGTTTTAGGAATTCAAAAGTACAAAAAATAGTATTGAGATTTGAGTATTGGGATGTGAGACAAACATTTTGGCAAATGATCACATTTTAAGTGGAATAATGTCTCAATACTCAAATCCCAATACTCGATAATTAACTACCTTTGCCTTCATGATCCTCATCTATTCCCCCAAAATAACTCCCCGCATCCGGTATATTTTCAAGCTTATATTTTCGGGGCTGTTAAAAGATGAGCCTGTTTTTACTTCCGATGTTGAAGAATTTGCTGCAGCAAATAGCCCAAAGATAAACTACTCGAAGGACCCTGCTGCAGGGGGATTATTCATGGAAGCACAGGGCCTTCTCAGCGAGAAGGAGATCCAAACCCGGGAACTTGTATTTCTTGAGGATGAAGATCCTCCTGCTTTCTTTCCGGTATATCATGAAAGCGCTTCCATGAAATTTGATGCTTTTGCAGCATCTTTTTATCTGGTTAGCCGGTATGAGGAATATCTCCCTTTTGTAAGGGATGAATATGGACGGTTTCAGGCCAGGGAGAGTATTGCCTGGAAAATGGACTTTCTCGATAAGCCGGTAGTTAACATCTGGGCGGATAGGATCGCTGCAGCGATCATGAAAAAGTGGCCGGACTGGAAACCGGGACCCAAAGAGTACCGCTTTATCCCAACCATCGACATAAACGCAGCATGGAAGTTTAAGCGGAAAGGCTTCTTCAGGACTACGGCCGGCATTGCCAATGCCCTGATCAAGGGTGAATTTGAAAATGCTATTGAGAGGATGAAGGTTATCGGTAACAGCAGACCGGACCCTTTTGATACCTATGAAGAACAATTGGACCTTCATAAAAACTATGAGCTGGAAACCATCTATTTTGTCCTGTTTGCCGATTATGATAATAACGACAGGAACATCCCGATAAATAACAGGCACTTTAAAACACTCATCAAAAACCTGGCAGACTATTGCAGGATCGGCATCCACACATCTTTTGCATCATTGAAATCCTATGATAAACTGAATCTGGAATTCAAAAGACTTGCAGCTGTATTAAATAGAGAGATCGATATGACGCGGCAGCATTTTCATGTACTCAATATGCCGGTTACATATCGGAATTTTGTCAGCCGCGATGTGGAAAACGACTATTCAATGGGATATGCCGTTATACCTGGTTTCAGGGCCGGCATTTGTGATCCGTTTTATTTTTATGATCTTGATTTCGAATTGGAAACAAACATGCGTATCTGGCCTTATGCTATTGTTGACAAGGCACTTGAACAGGGCTATGATCCTGAAAAGTCATTCAAACCTATTATCGACAGGGTGAAAGAGATGAATGGCACCCTGATAACATTATGGAACAATGAATCCCTGGTGAAGGAGAAAGGGCATAAGGCAAATTTGCAAGGGTACGAAGAAATCATCCGAATGGCAATCCCATAAATAATCCCTTCCTTCTTAAAACTGATTTCATTATTCAAACTATATTTGTCGAGATTTCTGTTGATATGTTTAAAAGCTTGTTTCTATATGTGAGGTGCTTCCTCCTTACGGTATTTTCCGCCAGGATCAGATATCTGTTAAAAGACTTTTACAGATATCATTTGAGAGGAAATCGGTATTATAACGGCCAACACCCTGATAGTAAACAAAGAAAACTGGCCATTGGACGTGCCGTGAACTGGTTGCTCCGGGCACAGGCAGCCAATAATGATGGCGGAATGGGCTCCTTTCACCTGGTGAGCGAATGGTCATCCTCCTATCCGGAAACAACAGGCTATATCATACCTACCCTGCTTCAATATGCAAGCGAAAAAAATGACAGCAATATTACTGAAGCTGCGATCAGGGCAGCCGACTGGCTTATCGATATACAAAGACCACCCGGTGGATGGCAGGGAGGACGTGTGAATGAGAATAAACCTCCTGTTGTTTTCAATACAGCCCAGGTCATCAGAGGACTGCTTGCCGTTTACCAGCTGACAAAAGAAAAAAAATATATCGACAGTGCTGTGAAAGCAGGTGACTGGCTGTGCAGTATACAAGATAAGGAGGGCACATGGACAAGACATGCCCTTATGAAGAGAGCCCGGGTTTACGACAGCTATGTGGACTTTCCTTTGCTGATGCTCCACAAAGAGACAAGAATTAAAAAGTATATGCACCATGCCATCCGGAATCTTAACTGGATTGTAGAAGAGAAACAGCATGAAAATGGATGGTTTGAGGATTGTGATAATACGATCAAAAGAAACCACAAACCTATTCTCCATACTATTGCATACACGATCGACGGATTGCTTGATTCCGGGATTTACTTAAATGAGAGAAAGTATATTGAAGCCGCCCTGAAAGCTGCCGATGTATTGAAAGAGAAATTTGACCGGGATGGCTTTTTGCATGGCAGGTACGACAGGGAATGGAACGGAAGTGAACATATAATCTTAACCGCTTGCGCACAAATGTCAATCATATGGCAAAAAATGGCCCACTATGCAGGGAATAAAACCTATGCAGATACAGCCCGAAAGATGAATAGCTTGCTTGTTTGTTTACAAAATAGAAATTTCAGGAACGAATCAACCAACACCCTGGGTGCTATGAATGGGTCCTTTCCGTTATGGGGAAGGTATGAGCCTTTTGCCTATCCCAATTGGGCCACTAAATATTTTGCCGATGCAATGATGTTGGAGGAAAATAATCAATAAGGATACCGGTTTGAACAAAGAAATACTTGCATACAGGCTTCAAGAGGCATTTCTGAAATACAGAGATAATGCTGCCATACAAATAGGAAACAAGGTATGGACCTTTGAAGACCTCCATATTAAGTCTCTTGCAATAAGTTATGCGATACAGCAATCATCAGCCGGTGAAAACACCCCTGTAGCAATACTGGGTGCCAAAAGTTTCATGACATTTGCCGGTATATGCGGAAGTTTATTGGCTTCTCGTACATATATGCCCTTGAATCTTAAATTTCCCGCGAAACGGAATCAGAAAATGCTGACTTTGTCAGCAGCCGGGATCATCATTGCAGATGATGAATCTGAGAGCATGCTCAGCCAGTTGTTGACTGATGATACGGTGAATTACCAGGTGGTGATTGATGCAGACATGGCTAAATGGTCAAATGAATTTCCTGAACACCGCTTTATTCCATTAATGGATAATGTATCATTATCCGGTTTGGATATCACTGCCCATCCGGAGAATCCCGCATACCTTCTTTTTACATCCGGCACAACGGGAGTTCCCAAAGGGGTGCCGGTATCCAATAAAAATGTGACCGCATACCTGGATTACATCTTGTCGGCATGGGATTTCAGAGAAGATGACCGTTTTTCTCAAACCTTTGACCTGACTTTCGACCTCAGTGTACATGATATAATGGTATGCTGGCTTTCGGGAGCATGCTTGTGCGTTCCGGACGATGACTCACCATTCCGGCTTACTTCCTATATACGCGATCAAAGGATTAGTGTCTGGTTCTCCGTCCCCACTGTGGCAGTTTTGATGCACAAGATGCGACTGTTGAAAAGTAACACTTTTGCGAAGCTTCGCATGAGCTTTTTTTGTGGGGAGCCGCTTCCGGCAGGAATTGCTGATCAATGGCAGGAGGCAGTGGGTGGAAGGGAAGTCGTAAACCTCTACGGGCCCACCGAAACAACTATCGCCATCAGCGCTTATGCCTGGAATCCCGGAAACAAAAAGAATAAAAACGGGATTGTGTGCCTGGGGAAGATCTTTGAGGGGCAAAGGCATTTATTGCTTGATATGGAAACCCTGAAACCGGCAGGGGAAGAAGGAGAACTTTGCCTTGGCGGAAGCCAGGTGATCCATGCATATCTGGGTGATGATAAACTGACTGAAAAATATTTTATCCGGGTGGATGAAATTCCCGGGGAAATATGGTACAGGACCGGCGACCTGGTACGTGAGGATGAGGATGGTGACCTCTTCTTTCTTGGCAGGGCCGATTCAGAAGTGAAGATCTCAGGGTACAGGGTGAACCTTTTTGAAATCGATACAGCGATCAGGAAGGCGGCCGGTACGGATATGGTGGCATCTGTCCTGGTTGATAAGAAAACACCCGCCATTATAAGTTTTGTTAGCGGAGATCACTCCCTGGGAGAATCGGAGATCATTCATGACTGCAAGAAAGAACTGCCATGGTATATGATCCCGGAAAGGATTATATTTGTGGATGAAATGCCTTTGACCCTTAATGGGAAAATTGACAGGAATAAGTTAAAGCAAAGCCTTAATGGATAGAGGGGAGATCAACGATTATATTATCGAAAATTTAAAGGATAAGCTTGCCTTATTTGATATCTCCCCCGGAGAGATTCAAAAGGATTTCGACCTGGTAAAAAGCGGACTGCTCGACAGCATGGCTTTTATTGATCTGCTTGCAGATGTTGAAGAGAAGTTTCAACTTGAGATTGATTTTGAAAAAGCTGCTGAAGAAGATGACTTCACCAGCCTGGGAGGGATGATAAACATTATTATGAACTTAGGGAATGCCTGATAAATTCGAAATACTTGAGCTGACCGATAAACAGGACCCTGCCCTTGAGCAGGTGACAGGGCTCTTCAGCGAAATGTACACTTATATGCAGGAACATGGCCTGATGCTTGAACTCTCTGAAGATGGCGCTCAAAAGTGGATAGCCTCAGTAAAAAAAGGACTTGGGCGTTTTGGGATCCTGTATATTTCCTTGCACAATAATAAAATAAGCGGCTTCGCACATGGCAGCATCAAGCTCATCCCTGATTATCTTGGAAGTAAAAAAACAGGGGTGATCAACCATGTTTATGTGATAAGTGATCATCGTAATGCAGGTGTAGGAAAAGCCCTGGTGCAATCACTGGAAAAATGGTTTTCCGGTCTGGAGGTCCATTCACTGGAACTGCAGGTTCTCTTTGGCAACCTGCCGGCTGTGAGTTTTTGGGATAAGCTGGGCTATCACCGGGAACTTTTGCAATGCCGGAAGATGGGTGAGGAGACCTGATCATAGCTTTACTGCAGAAAAAACAAGATAAGCACATGGATCAACAGCCATATATTCCATACAGGGAAATAGCCGGAAAGCTGCAAATCCAAAATGGAGATGTGGTCCTGCTTACTTCCGATATTCTCCGGCTGGCCATGAGAGCAAGAAAAACCGAGAGGGAATTCAGCGCTGAGGCTTTTCTGGAAAGCTTTATCGAGGTGCTCGGCCCTGATGGGACACTCCTCATCCCGGCCTATAATTTTGACCTTGAGAATGGAGATGCATACGATATATCCAAAACAGAACCCATGACAGGTTCACTTGCTGTTGCTGCGATGCATATTGATGGCTTTATCCGTACAACACACCCACTGCATTCATTCCTGGTTTCGGGAAAAGATGCCGGATTATTATCAGACCTGGAAAATTCCAGCTCATTTGGGAAGGATTCTCCTTTTGCATATCTGCTCGAGAAAAATGCGCTCCTGATATTTGCCGGAACCACCATTGAGGAAGCCATGACCTTTACGCATTTTGTGGAAGAAAATGAACAGGTCCGCTACCGCAGATACAAGAACCTGAAAGTGGACTATACCGACC
The DNA here is from genome assembly GCA_023132505.1 of Bacteroidales bacterium. Lineage (GTDB taxonomy): Bacteria > Bacteroidota > Bacteroidia > Bacteroidales > B18-G4 > B18-G4. Next base: position 11,644 of record JAGLYE010000012.1, read on the forward strand.
GTAAAGGGGATACGTATGCCAAAGTATTTAAACTCTATGCAAAAAAAGCAGGATATACCATGGCATTGGATCGTTTGGCAGATATCCTTCCCGCAGAGATACTGTTTAAGAATATGATCAATAATGTCCCTTTTATCAGCCTTCGCTGCAAAGATACTTATGAGATCATTGGAAGGGATATCAGGGAAAACAATGCTTCCTCAATAGCTAAATTCAGCTATAGTTTATACATTCGTGATATAATAAAGAATGGCCTGCAGCGGTTTAACTTATTCAGAACAACCTATGGCAAGATCAGAAGTGCTAAGCGTATATATTGAGGATATCAGCCCCAGGGCAAGCTGGGTGCTCAGACTGATATTTGAAGACCTGCTTGGCCTGAAACTAAGCCTGACAGATGACAGCACGCTGCTGAGCATTCCCGGAAAGACTGTTCTCAACTACTCTGCAGCTGAAACTCCCCATCTGCTTTCAATCACTCCTTACGGCCTCCTGTCAGAAACAGATCTGAAACCACAGGATGTCCGGATGAGTCAGTATGAAGGCCTGCCGGTATTTTTCCCCACAGGGGATGGTGACCTTCCATTTGATCCATTCTCAATGATATTCTACCTGGTTTCAAGGTATGAAGAATACCTGCCATTCAAGGCAGATGGTCATGGACGTTTTCCGCATACCGAAAGCCTGGCCTATAAGGAAGGTTTCCTCAAGCTTGCTATTGTGAACCGCCTGGCATTGAAACTTAAAGGTCTTTTATTGCAAAAGTTCCCGGATCTCGTGTGTAATTGTCCTGATTACCGTTTTATACCTACCATAGATGTTGACATTGCCTTTGCACACCTCGGAAAAGGTTTTGTGCGGACCTATGGTGCCATGGCAAAGCTATTGCTGAAAGGGAATATTAAAGAGATCGGTAAGCGGATAAGAACCATGCAGGGGAAAGCAGAAGATCCTTACGATAATTTTGATCTGTTATTGTCTTTATTTTCAAAATACTCTCTGGATCCTGTGTTCTTTATCCTTGCAGGTAATCCGGGCCCCTTTGACAGGAACTTGTCTTTAAAGAACAAACTCTTTGCCGGACTTTTGATTAAACTTTCGGAAAGTGCTGAGTTGGGTGTTCACCCTTCGTATGGTGCCGGCCATGACCATGGCAAAATAAAGAATGAAATTGACAGAATTGAAGCAGTGACAGGCAAGAAGGTAAGCAAAAGCCGGCAGCATTTTGTCAGGATGAGATTTCCGGAAACATATGAAGGTTTATTACATAATGGCATTCTTGAGGATTACTCAATGGGTTATGCCTCCATGTCTGGCTTCAGGGCAGGCATCGCCTCCCCATTCAGGTTTTACAACCTAAGAAACGACGAAGAAACCTCGTTGATAGTACACCCATTCATATTTATGGACACTACACTGGACGATTACATGAAGCTGGATCCAAAGGATTATCCGGCGGCTGTCGTTCCGTTGATTGAGGAGGTGAAGGCAGTAAATGGCACCCTCATTGCCATTTGGCATAATTATGCACTGGCGGATGATGTGCAAAAACACAAAGCCTTTAAGGATATCATGAAAACAGCAAGCAGAATATGATAAAACATCTCAAATATGAGCATATCGACAAGGAAAAGTGGGATGACTGCATCAGCAATTCCTTCAATGGGGTGATCTATGCCTATTCATGGTTCCTGGATGTGGTTTGTGAGGAATGGGAAGCTTTGGTAGAAGGCGACTACGACAGGGTATTTCCGATAAATTTCAGGAAAAAGGCAGGAGTGAATATCATCTACCAGCCATTTTTTACACAACAGCTTGGGGTATTCTCGAAAACCGGGCTCACTCCGGAAGTAATAAATAACTTTCTGAAGGCCATTCCCCGAAAATACAAGGTCATCGACCTGAACCTGAACATACATAATAAGCCCGACCTTCCGGGCTTTGAATATTCGCTACAGATAAATCACGAGCTTGATCTGATCGGTGATTATGCTGCCCTCAGGAGCAATTACGCAACAAATACCCGTCGTAACCTGGTAAAGACTGAGTCAGCAGGGCTTTCCATTGTTAAGGGAATCAAACCTGATGATGTTATTGATCTTTTCAGGGCCAACCGGGGCAGGAATATAAAGGTACTGAAAGATGCCAATTACCTTAAGCTTAAAAGATTGATCTACACATGCATCTATAAGGGAATTGCATGCGTTTATGGGGTTTATACCGAAAACAATGTTTTATGTGCAGGAGCTGTATTCCTCGAAAGCAATAAGAAATCCGTGTTCTTCTTTTCCGGGCTCAGCAGTGACGGCCGGGATCAAAGAGCCATGTTTTTCCTGATAGACCATTTTATAAAAGATCACTCGAATAAGCACCTGACGCTTGATTTTGATGGTTCGAACAATGAAGCGCTGGCCCGTTTTTATAAAAGTTTCGGTTCAACGAGAATTGATTTTATGAGGATCAGCCGCAATACACTTCCTTCCTGCCTGAAAATCCCTTTAAAGTTTTATCGGAAGATGCGGTCATAATTTGTACATTTGTTGAACAGCTGCCTAAAGGCATAATTTCATGAAATTACTGGCCTCAGAGAATATCAAAATTGCCATTGATGCAGTCAAAAGCCATAAGCTGCGGTCATGGCTTACCATTGGCATCATCGCTTTTGGGATCATGGCCCTGGTGGGTATCCTGACTTCCATTGATGCGGTTAAGTATTTCCTGAAGGATAATTTCAGTATGATGGGGGCAAATACCTTCACCATCCGGAATCGATCTTTAAGGATACATGTTGGCGGCAAAGCTCCCAAAAGTGAATACTACAGGACTATTACCTATGATGAAGCTGTGGAATTTAAGGAAAGCTTTGACTTTCCCGCTTCCACAAGCATCAGTATATGGGGTACCGGTATTGCAACTATAAAATATAAGTCGGAAAAGACCAGTCCCAATGTGGGTGTGATCGGCGGAGATGAGAACTATGTTGAGAATGCCGGCTATGATATGGAGAAAGGCCGCAATATGTCACAGACTGAAATACGGGATGGGAGGCATGTTGTTATCATTGGAAGCGAGATAGTAAATACAATATTCAAAAATGATGAAGACCCTTTAGATAAAGTAATTTCTATTGGCCCTGGAAAATACAGGGTTATCGGGGTCCTCCAGGAAAAAGGTTCCAGTGCGGGATTTTCCGGCGACAGAAGGTGCATTGTCCCCCTGAACAATGTACGGCGTTATTTTTCAAGGTCAAATATGAATTACAACATCGCCATTAAATCCGAGAACCCGCAAAGAATGGAAGCTGCCATCAATGAGGCAACCGGCTTGTTTCGGATAGTCCGGGATGTCCCGTTTGGGGAAGAAGAGAATTTTGCCATCATTAAGAGCGATAATATTGTGGAAATGTTAAATGATTTCCTTAAGGAGATCAAGGTAGGAGCCATCGTTATCGGTATCATTACACTTTTTGGTGCCGTGATCGGCCTGATGAACATCATGCTGGTTTCCGTTTCAGAGAGAACCCGTGAGATTGGTCTTCGTAAAGCCGTTGGAGCGAATCGCCGGCGTATACTCTATCAGTTTCTTGTTGAGGCTATCGTGATTGGCCAGCTGGGTGGTGTCTTCGGGATCATCCTCGGGATCATTATCGGAAATGCTGTTTCCGGTCTCATCGGAAGTGATTTCATCGTCCCCTGGGAATGGATTGGTCTTGGTGTCAGCCTTTGTCTGCTTGTTGCCCTGCTTTCCGGTATCCTCCCCGCCATTAAAGCAGCCAAGCTGGATCCTATTGAATCCCTCCGCCATGAATAACCTTTAAGAGTTCCTAGTTCCGTGTGCCTAGTGCCGAGCGGCTATTTGGAGTTGTTAGACTGTTAAACTGTTAAATTGTTAAATTCAACCCAACACCCAACACCC
>JAGLYE010000120.1 GCA_023132505.1 Bacteroidales bacterium
CATTGCTTTAGGCATAATAATTGCTTTCATAGCTGTACCATGAAACGACTTTTGCTCATAGTCATCTTCCTCGCTGCTCTCTTCCCCCTTGGAGCCCAGGAGGAAAAGAAAGAACGAATTGTGGTTTATGCGACCATGCTCGATGGAGATACCATCCCGGTGATCATACTGCCTGAGCTCAAGGTTTTTTCACTGAGGCCTTATAAGAGCAAAAGAGAAGCACGCAGGATGACCAAACTCATCCGGAATGTAAAAATCGTTTATCCTTACGCAAAACTGGCCGGGATCAAACTTATGGAATACGAGGAGATCCTTGCCGGAGTGGAGGACAAAAAAGCCCGCAAAAAGATCATGAAACAAGCTGAGAAGGAGCTGGAGGAGGAATTCGGGGATGACCTGCGGGATTTTACCTTTTCCCAGGGCAAAATACTTATCAAACTCGTTTACCGGGAAACCGGGGCTTCGTCATATGAACTGGTGGCTGAATTACGTGGGAAATTCAGGGCTTTCTTCTGGCAGGCTTTTGCCCGGATATTCGGCTTTAACCTGAAAAACGAATACGAACCGGAAGGGGAAGATGCAGATATAGAATTTATTGTACAGATGATAGAAGCCGGGCAACTTTAAAAAACATCTAAAATCGACAATCGACAATCGACAATCGACAATTTACTTCCCTCTGCCCTGTAACACTATAAGCACAGTATATATCATGATCTTGAAGTCCATGGCAAGGGACATATTCTCAATATAAAGGAGATCGTATTTCAGCCGTTCAACCATCTCATCTACATCCGAAGCATAACCATACTTTACCTGTCCCCATGAAGTGATACCGGGCTTAACCTTGTGTAAAAGGCGATAGTGCGGTGCTTCCTTTACGATCTTGTCAATATAATACTGCCGCTCGGGACGGGGACCTACCAGCGACATATCACCTTTCAGCACAGTATAAAATTGCGGGGTTTCGTCAAGCCTGACCTTTCTTAGAAATTTTCCGAAACGCGTGATGCGAGGATCATGATCCGAAGAAAGTTGCGGCCCTGCATTCTCAGCATCTTTGTACATGGTTCTGAACTTATGCATAAAAAAAGGTGTACCGTTCAGCCCGATCCTTTCCTGGGAATAGAGTATTGCCCCCCTGGATGATAGCATGACACCAACACCCACAAATATGTAAACGGGAATTAAGATAATCATGGCAATGAGGGATGCGACAATATCGATGATCCGCTTTATCGACTGTTGCCATGCAGGCATCAGGTCCGGTTTAACCTGAATCAGCGGTGTGTGAAAAACTGAGGTCATCTTCACCGAACCCAACAGGATATCCTGCATATCAGGGATCACCTTGATCACAACATTTGTATCCTCCAGAAGCGTAATGATCTTTTCAATTGTGTTTCTCTCGGATCTTTCAATGGCGATGATTACCTCTTCAACTTGCTTATCTTTAATGATCTGCGTTAAATTCTTGTAATCGCCCAAGTGTGGAATATGCTCCTTGATCTTGTATTCATCGTAATCAAAAACATTTACAAAACCAATAAACCTGTTTCCTGATGATTTATCCTGCGATTCAATATCATTATAAATGGATATGGCATTGCCATTACTGCCTACAATAATTGTATTAAAACCAAGAATCTTCTTATGGATCTTGCGTACGGTGATCGTAGTAAGAATAAGCCGAAATGAGTAGGTGAAGAAAAAGTGCAGTCCAAGAAGTGTTAGAAAAGACTGATAATAAGAGTGATAGGTGGCAATCTGATCATCCAGGATCAAGGCAAAAAAGATGATGATGACCCCGATCAGGGTGATCAGAAAAGTCTGCCCAAACTCTTTCAACCTCGATTTGCGATATATCCTCCGGTAAGTCCCGACCAAAGTGTACAGTATCAGCCAAAAAACAGGAACAACAGCAATACCAATGAAAAAGTTCGGGTCCTGAAAGATCAATTCAAGCTCTTTGAAAGTATAAACATCGAAAGAATACTTTCTGAAGAAGAAAAATAAGCTCCAGGCAATGGTTGCCGCCAGCAAATCAAAAATCACATACTTAAATACCTGTAGGCCTTTGTTCATTATCTATTGTTTGCGATGTATCAGCTTTATATTATCGATCAAAATTCTTGGTTCATCAATACTGAATTCTTTTAGAGCTCCAAAGAAAATATTAAAGTCGATGGCCCCTACCTGGGCACTAACGCCAGGGGTAAGATTCACATATATTTTTTTCCATTCTGAAGACGGGTTCATATTTGTCACAGGATGCTGAATGATCTGTGATAATTCCCGGGCATAAAATCCAGTAGTAAAATAATTATCATTCTTAAAATCGAACTCCAGGAATACAAACTCTCCAACCTGTGGAAGTACAAAGCCATCATCGTTGCCAACATTGGTAGCAACATCGACAAGATATTTTTCCTCATTCAGCACCATCAGACCGGAATATTTGCTGTAGGAAGCCAAAAAGGCTTCCGGGGAATTTGCAGGTTCGGTCCGGGTGATGTCAATAAGGCTCTTACTGGTGCTGTCGAGTGACAGGCTGGGGTCTTCAAAATCCTCCATCCAGACAAATTTTAAATTGTCATAATAAGTCGTCATCATTGTGTATAGGACATAATCATCTCCCATGAACAAGGTATCTTTGTTCAGGTTAACCTCCTCTCCTTCTACCAGGTCAACATCCTGAATAATGGGTTTATAAAAAGGATATGGCGATCGCAATGCGGCGATTCCATTGAGCTTAATGCCCGGATCAATCCTCACTGATGTAATACCTTTAGCAAGTACAGGGAATACTGCGGGCAATTCATATGCCCCGACGGATTCATTGTTAATGTATACCCAGGCATCTGTTATGTTATGTGAAGGAGCTCCCTGCTCCTCATAATTTGTACTCAGACTGATTGAATCTATTCTGATGTATGCAGGAACTGTTTGGTCGTCAGAGAATTTTTGACATGAGCCGAATAGGAATGCAGTGAAAAGAAATACAAAAGTCAATACAGAAAAGCGTAATATTTTGCAGCTCATGCAGAGGTCTTTTATGTATGCAGCTTTAATACTTTTCAACGTTTGGCAGTCTTAAATATTGCATTATCGCTACGCGATAAAACAATTTAGATTGTTTGTAAATTACAGGTTACTTGGATTTATATTCAACTTTTCGATGATCTTGTGGGCTACCTCCAGGGCATTATACCCGTCGTTGATAGTCACCGGGGGCACGCTGTCGTTCACAATGGCATCGTGGAAGGTTTCAAGCTCCCTTTTGATGGCATTCAGGGGTTCAACCTCCGGTTTGTCGAAAATCACCTGTTTCGGGCTTTTCCCTTCACCCAGTTCCATGATCACTGCATAGGGATCGGCCTTTTCAGGATCCACGTCTTTCATCCGCAGGATCTCTGCTTCCTTTTCCAGGAAGTCCACAGCGATATAAGCATCCCGCTGGAAGAAACGTGATTTCCGCATACTTTTCATAGAGATCCTGCTGGCTGTAAGGTTGGCCACACAACCATTGTTGAACTCGATACGGGCATTTGCAATATCAGGTGTGTCGCTGACCACGGACACTCCACTGGCACTGATCCGGTGAATATCTGATTTCACTACACTGAGTACGATATCTATATCGTGTATCATCAGGTCAAGGACTACAGGAACATCTGTTCCCCTGGGGTTAAACTGTGCCAGCCTGTGGGTTTCAATGAACATGGGCTGGTCAAAGTAGGGAAGCGCTGCCATAAATGCAGGATTGAAGCGCTCTACATGCCCCACCTGCACCTTGATATTCGCTTCTTCGGAAAGGGCAATCAGCTTGCGGGCTTCGTCAAGTGTGTTAACCACCGGCTTTTCAATGAACACATGACGTGTTTTCTTGAGTGCTTCTGATGCACATTCGAAATGGGAAACGGTAGGGGTCACAATATCAACAACTTCTACGTCTTCGATCAGGTTTGAAAGAACATCATAACGTTTTATGCCGAATTCCTTTTCCACTCTGGATGCATTTTCATCATCAGGATCATAAAAACCGCATAATTCATAGTCTGCAATCTGCTGAATACACTTGATATGGATCTTGCCTAGATGTCCGGCTCCGAGTACACCAATTTTTAGCATGTTGTATTTTTTTGCAAATGTAATTTTTTTCGTCGTACCCCATAGCTGAATTTATTATTTTCGCGTATGATGATCGATTCTTATAAACATAAAGGCCTTCGTAAACAATTGGTGGATGTGATCAGGGAAAAGGGCATCATTGATGAAGATGTGCTTAGCGCCATCGGCAAGATTCCACGCCATCTTTTCCTCGACTCTTCCTTTCTTGAATTTGCCTATCAGGATAAGCCCTTCCCAATCGGCTCCGGACAAACGATTTCACAACCTTATACTGTTGCTTTCCAAACTAAGCTTCTTGAGATCAAATCCGGAGATAAGGTTTTGGAGATTGGCACCGGATCAGGCTACCAGGCTTGCGTCCTGGAAGAGTTGGGGGCAAAAGTGTTTACCATCGAACGCCAGAAAAAGCTTTACCTGAAGTCCAAGAAATTTCTTGCGAAACTTAACTACAAGGCCAAACTCTTCTATGGGGATGGATATAAAGGCTTGCCTGCTTTTGCCCCATTCGACAAAATATTGATCACTGCCGGTGCTCCTGAACTCCCCACAGATCTAACCTCTCAGCTAAAAACAGGTGGAATGATCGTGGTTCCCCTGGGCAGAGGTGGAATACAGATCATGGCACGATTTATAAAAGAAGCAGATGGCCGCATGAGAAAAGAGGACCATGGGACATTCCGTTTTGTTCCCTTGCTAAAGAAGGTGGCTGATGATTAGACCCACACTCATATTCATATGTATATGGGCGCTGAACCTGTCATTGATGGCACAGGACAACACTCTTGCCGGACCTGCCGGAACCAGCATTTATTACCAGGTTGATAAAAAGATCTTCCCCTGCAAGTGGCGAAATAACAGGACAAGGCCTGAGCTTTTTTCCATCGATGCTAAAGATATTCCGGGAATGCAGGCCATCCTGAACACAGCGCTTGACAAGTATCCCGAAAAGGTGCTACGAAAAAACCTTAAGCGCATTTATGTCCTCAAAACCATGTTCTTCTTTGGGTTGGAATATGGTGGAACCTATTACAAACGCAAGGTATATGTAACCAACAATGGCATTGAAAATGGATACACTGACCAGTATATTGAAGGCACATTCCATCATGAATTCTCAAGCGTCTTGCTTAAGCGTCATAAAAAGTATATAGATAAAAAAGCATGGTCGGCTGCTAACCCTCCGGGTTTTGAGTACGGAGGCGGAGGCGTTGAAGCGCTCAAAACAGAAAAAACCAGCATTAAACTTGACTCAACCCTCTTTGCAAATGGATTCTTAAATGAGTATTCGCTGGCTTCTTTCGAAGAAGATTTTAATTGTTATGCAGAATTCATCTTCCTATCTGATGCCGGTTTCTGGGAAGCCTGGGGAAATAATGAAGCAATACAGAAGAAGACCGCTATTTTAATCAGGTTTTATCAGCGATTTGATCCCATATATACGCTGGAGTACTTTAGGAGTCTTTAATTTGAAATTTTGTTAAACTAGTTGAGTTGGTCCGCCACGGCGGATCTTCGC
>JAGLYE010000121.1 GCA_023132505.1 Bacteroidales bacterium
GAGGGCCTTTTCATAGTACTCATCTAAAAGCTTAAGTTTTTTATCTATGTTTTTCTGTCCGAAAAGACTTATGGAAACAAGAATAAGAATTAATAGTTGCAATAGTTTTTTCATGATAATCCGCGATTAAATCTTAAAATAAGAAATGCCGGATAAAAATAACATTTTCCCGGCATTTAAGATCAGAAGTACCAAGCTTCACGATTACACGGAAGCGGATAGTAAAAAAAGACCTGTGAGCTTATATAAGCTCACAGGTCTTGCCAGCCTATTTCCTATGATTTCTATTTCATGATAATGAATTTCTCCTGAACAATAGTACCGTCTTCAGCGATCAGCTTCAGGGTATAATAACCATTGCGAAGATCAGATGTATTAAGCGTGGATTTATTGTTGCCAGATGTTAATTCAGCATTTCTGCTAATCACTGTTTGTCCTACCTGATTTAAAACCTGGATGGTAATACTTGCATCTTTTTGTGAGAATAACTCAATATTCAATGATCCCCCGGCAGGATTTGGATACAGGGAAATCTCGTTCATGAATGATTCATTGATCCTTACACATTCATCGATTGTAACAGAGAACTCAGTAGCAATACCTTCACAACCAGCAACTGATAGTTCCGTGAGATTCACAGAACCAGCGCCCATGTCACCCCAGGTAATGGTGATTTCGTGGGTTCCCTGTCCATCGGTGATGGTTCCGCCTGTAACAACCCAGGTATAGTTAGCCTGGGCATGGTCGGGGCTGGAGTAAACATAACCGGGAGTATTTTCACATACGAGCTCATCACCTGATATCTCAGGTTCCGGAAGTGTATTCACACTTACTTCGAAAGCATCAGATACGATGCCATCTCCGCATTGGTTAACCCCCTGAACAGTGATGGCAGCTATGCCGGTGTAGGTAGTACTCCACTCAACCGATGCTGCAACTGTGCTTCCTGCAATGGTTCCGGCTTCCATAGGATCGAGCGTCCAGATATATGACTCAGCATCCACTGCTCCACCGGTTGAATAATCAGTTGTTTCACCAATGCAAACAGCATCGTCACCATTAGGTGTTGCAGCCTGTCCCGGAATATCAATCGGATAAATATAGGCTGTGCCATACATATTCAAATTACAATAATCCGTATATCCGACAATAGTATAAATACCATCACCTGTCTGGTATCCGAAATTCAGAGCGGATCCAGTGCCTGCCTCGATAATACCTGTAGGTGTTCCGTCGAGATGCAACTCATAATCGACATCTGTTTCCGATCCATCCAGCGTTATTTCAACGCCCTGAGTACCGACACAATAACTGCTTCCCTCTGACACCCAGAATGGTGCTGGAGTTAGGTGAACAGTTGTCTGAAATGCATCTGACCAAATTCCATCACCACATTGGTTAACGGCCCTGACAGTAATATCAATGGTGCCATTGTATGAGGAATTCACATCAAGGGTAGCAATTGTTGAAGTCCCTATTATAGTACCTGCAGATGAAGGGTTAATAGACCAGAAATAAGATACTGCACCCGGGACACTGTTTGTATTGTAATTATAACCGGTACCTCCTCCACAAATATCAGTGGGGCCGGAAGGGATATCTGCCTGTGCGGGGGTTGTGATCACATCTATGTAATCTTCAATGAGCAATGTACTGGTTGTTGTTCCGTCGCCAACGATCAATTGTACATCAAAAAAACCGGGGGTATTATAAGTTACCGTGGGGTTCTGAGCTGTTGATGAACTGGGTGTTCCACCTTCAAAAGTCCAGTCCCAGGAAGTGATCAAGCCAAGTGATTCATCTATAAAATCAACGCTGGTGGTTTCACAAGGCTGTTGGTTGTTGCAGCTAAAGTTTGCTGTTGCAGCAAGAGGCATAATATTTTCAATCGGCACCATGGTTCCCTGGAGGATCTCCTTGGTGCTTTCATCCTGCAAAAAAGCAACCAGTTCAACATGCTGCGTATTCCAACTTGCATCAATGGTAAAATTATAATTGATGATCACCTGGTCGCCACCGGCAAAATTAACTGTTGTGCCAAGATGATCGGGGTACATATCACGACAGACATAATTAAGCTCTGACATGCCCTGCCATGAATATACAATCTCAGATTCTGTAAGCACCAGATGTGCAGTAAGGTTAGCCGGAGGGGTTCCGTTCTCCAAATCAACAACTACCGAAATAGTGTAATTCAGGTCTGTATTATGGCCATATATTGCTGCTGTATAATCACATGGAATGGCAATTCTTTGATTATATAGTGGCAGAAAGTCGTTGTACATACTTGAAGCACTTCCTCCTTCAATAAATAAGGTACCATCAAAATACGTAGTTGGGAAATATATAATACCATAATAGGAAATACGTGCAGTAGTGTGTGTATTGGAAAAAGCATCTCCACTATGATATTCAATAGCAGCGATATTGTGCCCATTAGCAACAAGATCCTCAACCCCCATGGCTGCACCCACACACCATGGGCACCATGTACCGGTGGCTACCTCAACTACAACCCTTTCACGGCTAACCTGTTGTGCAAATACAGAGGCGGTAAAAGTTAATACCAGAAAGGTAATAAAGAATTTTTTCATGACTATAAGATTTAGAATTTGATTTGATTTGATTTTGCGGGGCAAAGATAATCACTTATATATATGTGTGCATGACTAATAAGGTGAAATTAGGGATATTGTAATAATTTAAAGTGATTATAAATAAGATGCTTACGGCTTCTTAAAGGAATATGGCTCCACAAAAATTTGCTTATCCGATGGACATGTTTTCATCCCATTGTTGCTTGGGAGGGATGGCTCCTTTATGGATCCCTTCAACGAAACTATCAACACACTTGCGGATATCATGGTGATAACCGCCCTCCAGAACAGCAAAAATATCCGAAAAGGCTCTTCTCAGCCTGAAAGCACATTCGTAATAGCCCCCGGTGGTAAAATTTAGGTTCAGAAGGCGGTCATCCGTATAACCATCGAAGCCTGCTGAAACTGCGATCACATCAGGATGAAACTTTCTTGCCAGGATAATTGCCTTATCAACAACCTCGAGAAATTCCTTATCCCCTTTCCCGGCATAAATAGGAAAGTTGGCAGTATAGCCTTCTCCTTCTCCATAGCCAGTTTCTATGGAAAACCCTGTATAAGGAAAAGCATTGTGCTGGTGAACGGAGCAGTAAAAAACATCATTTCTATTATAAAAGATCGATTGAGTACCATCTCCATGGTGGCTATCGATATCGAAGATGAACACCCTTTTCCCTTCATTCACAAGATTTTGTATAGCAATGGCAATATTATTGAAAAAGCAAAACCCGGATGCCCGTTCTATATCAGCATGATGTCCCGGGGGGCGTATTGCTGCAAATGAATTGTTTTCTGCCGCCATTATGCTAAGCCCCACTGCTGTTTTTGCTGATTCCCAGCTATCGTTATTCAGGATGACTTCTGCAAGGAATTCCTCGTTCCTGCAGGCATCTTTTATGCGTTCAATATATGACGGGCTATGGACAAGTTCAAGATAAGATTCCCCATTGGCCTCAATGTCAGGGAGGTCTCCAAAATCTGCAATACGATAGGCCCCCTCTGCATCACTGTCGACATTGTGTTTCAGGAATTTTTTATTGAACAGGATTTCCATCGGTCGTTAATTTGAGGCAAAATTATAAATATTTTGGGAGGGAAAGATTTTATACTTAAAATGAATACCTCAAGACCCGGTCTGGCTGGCAACCTCCACTGATGTTGAAGGCATCAGCGGAAAGTATTTTGAGCATCTCAGTGAACATCAATGCGGGTTCTCAACAAATATGGCTGACTGCAAAAACTTACTGAAAGCCTGTAGCACATATTAATTTTACCCGGTTTAAAACCCGGAGTACCCAATCTTTTTCTACCTTTGATGATCCTGATTCTATTTTGGCAGGTCATCTTAACATTCATTAATCCATAAGTAATGAATACTGTTCTTTCTAACGACATAAGCATTCAATTTCTTGGTGCAGCAGGCACTGTAACAGGCTCCAAAACATTAATCAGGGCAAATGGGAAAAAGATACTGGTTGATTGTGGTTTATTTCAGGGTCTTAAGCATTTGCGGGCACTGAACTGGCAAGCTCTGCCGATTGATGCATCAAAGATCGATGCTGTTATCCTGACTCATGCGCACCTCGACCATACCGGATACCTTCCCAGGCTGGTAAATCAGGGCTTTCAGGGGCCCATTTATTGTTCTGCGCCTACATGTGAGATCACAGAGGTTTTATTGCTGGACAGTGCAAAGATCCAGGAGGAAGATGCCGAGCATGCTAATCGTAAAGGATATACAAAGCATAAACCGGCGAAGCCGCTATATGACCTCGAGGATGCAAAAAATACAATTCCCTTGCTGAGAGCTCATCCCGAAGATGAATGGAAGGAGCTCAGTGACGGTATACGCTTTCGCTTTCAGAACAATGCCCACATCATTGGTGCCACACATGTTGATATTGAAATTGATGAAAAGCGCATTGTGTTTTCGGGAGATATCGGAAGAATTGACGACCCTATGCTGGAAGTACCCGACAAACCGGAAAAAGCCGATTATCTTATTATTGAATCAACTTATGGCGACCGCATTCACCCCACTGTTGATACGGAAAAACAATTCCGCGAGATACTTCACAAGGTTGCCGACAGAAATGGTATTATGATCGTTCCGAGTTTCACTGTTGACCGTGCCCAGGATTTCATGTACCTGTTCTGGAAGCTGGAGCAGAAGAAAGACATCCCGGAATTCCCGATTTACCTCGACTCGCCCATGGGAATAGATGTAAGCAAGGTATTCAACAAATATCACAAATGGCATAAGCTGGGACCAACAGTCTTTGATGAAGTGTTCAAAAACACCAAAATGGTCCGGTCATTCAAAGACACGGAAAAACTTGCAGTCAATAAACGGCCGAAAATAGTCATTGCCGGAAGTGGCATGATGAACGGCGGCAGGGTGCTGACCTATCTGAAAAAACACCTCAGCAACCCCGATTCAACCATCATTATACCCGGATACCAGGCTGAAGGAACACGGGGAAGAAGCATTCATGACGGAGTGCATGAAATAAAGATCCATGGGGAATATTACCCGATCCGGGCCCATATCGAAGACATCCGCACCATGTCATCCCATGCCGACCAGGCACAAATCATTGATTGGCTCTCCGACTTGCAAAAGAAGCCTGCATGCGTATTCATTAATCATGGTGAGCCAAAATCATCAGATGCCCTGCGAATCAAAGTACAGGATACTTTTGGATGGAAAGTGGAGATACCCCAATTTGAAAATGTATTCCAACTCTGATAAATTAATGATTATACGTAATTATTAATCCTTTTATTTCCGGTGACCTGAAAGAAAGAATACCTTGCAGGTTTATTCCGGCAAAAATTGAAGCATCCCTTCCTATAACATATTGTTTTTCTTTTACTTAAGCACACATCCTATAAGCCAGTCTGTTGGTAACAAGAGCAGGTTCGAAGCCTGATTGCTATGCAATAAGCTTCCAAAAACTCGTGTAATATTTTATTTTCTTCACAAAGAATTTTGTAATTAACTAAGGATTTCTTATATTTGAGCGAACGAACAACTTA
>JAGLYE010000122.1 GCA_023132505.1 Bacteroidales bacterium
AAGCTTTCTCATATCCGCAACGCGGACAGGTGCCTGTAATGTACCGATCGGCAAGGAATTGTTTATTATCTTCGTCATAAAACTGCATGGCGGTTTTTTCTATAAACTCACCCCTATTGTGCAGTGTGGTGAAGAATTCCGATGCAGTTTCGTGATGGATGGGAGCGGAAGTCCTGGAATAAACATCAAAAGAGATCCCGAAATCAGCAAATGACTTTTTTATGATCTCATGGTATTTATCGACGATCTCCTGCGGACTTATACCCAGTTGCTGTGCCTTAATGGTGATAGGTACCCCATGCTCATCGGAACCACCGATAAACAGGACATCTGTTCCCTTCGACCTGAGGTATCGTACATAGATGTCAGCCGGGATATATACTCCGGCCAGGTGGCCGATATGGATGGGGCCATTGGCATAGGGCAGCGCCGATGTGACCGTGTATCTTTTGAAATTTTTCTTTTTATTTTCCATTTTCCCTGCTGAATTAACCGCAAAGATATAAATTTGTTTCATCCGCCTTTGCTAAAGCTTCGGCGTACAAGTTCGTTTTGTCCTTCAATTTGACCTGAAATTATGCATACAAAACCCATTCGCCCCCCAGACCTAAAGCCCGGAGACAAGATTGGAATTGTTGCCCCCGCCAGAAAAGTTAGCCGGGAGGAAATGGCCCCTGCCATTGCCATCTTAGGGCAATGGGGTTATGAGACTGTCGAAGGACAACATCTATATGGGGATTACTATCAATTCTCAGGTAACGATGAAGAACGGGCAACTGACTTTCAGGCCATGCTGGATGATGACTCCGTCAAAGCGATTTTTTGTGCACGTGGTGGCTACGGATCGGTGAGGATCATTGACCGGCTTGACTTTACACGCTTTCAGGAGAAGCCCAAATGGATAGTAGGATACAGCGACATTACCGTTTTCCATTCTCATATATACAGGCACTTTGGCATACAGACCCTGCATGCTGCCATGCCCATTAATTTCCCTCATGAGCTTGATATGAATATTAGCCTTCAAAGCCTGAAAGATGTGCTTGAAGGTGGATTTCCGGAATATCACTTTTCATCCCACCCTTTCAATAGAAGCGGGAAAGCAACCGGAATTCTTTGTGGGGGTAATCTTTCCCTGCTCTACAGCCTTTCCGGCACCATTTCCGACATCAATACAGAAGGGAAAGTGCTTTTTATTGAGGACCTCGACGAATACTTGTATCATATCGACCGCATGATGATGAACCTGAAACGTTCTGGCAGACTGGAAAGCCTTGCCGGACTTGTAGTTGGGGGGATGAACGATATGAACGACAATGCTGTTCCTTTTGGCAAAACGGTCTATGAGATCATCGTTGAAGCAGTATCCGATTATCATTTTCCTGTAATTTTTAACTTTAAAAGTGGGCACATTTCCGAAAATTTGGGACTAATCATTGGAGGGCATGTTCATCTGGTAGCAGCTGAGCAATGTTCCCTCGTATTTAATGATTAATACCAGAAACTATGGCTGAACATAATGAACTAGGTGAGAGAGGGGAAAAACACGCCTGCGAATACCTGATCAAAAAAGGCTTTTCCATACGTGAAAAAAACTGGCGGCATAACAAAGATGAAGTGGACCTGATCGCCTTGCACAATGAATATCTTGTAATCATAGAAGTAAAAACCAGGAGCAATCTGTACTTCGGGGAACCTCAAATATTCGTCAATAAGAAGAAGCAGGCATTCATGATCCGTGCAGCCAATGCCTATATCCTGAAAAACGACATACACCTTGAAACACGGTTTGATATTATTTCGGTGATACTGTCAGGTGACAGATTAAGCATAAAGCATATTGAGGATGCGTTTTATCCGACGCTGTAGCGTCAGCAATAAGCCTTATCTTTGCAACCCATTCAACTAACCATGGACAAACAAAAACAAGGTGGCGGTGAAAAACGCAAGCGTCACGGCGATTATTCAAGCTTTTATAAAAAACCCAAAAGAGGCGGGAAAAAGAAAATTTCCGGTACCAGGATAAAACCTGCCGGAAAAGATGACACAGTCAGAGAAAGTGGCTATAGACGTAAAGATGAAGGCCTGATCCGCCTGAACAAGTATCTTGCTGATGCAGGAATTTGCTCCCGCCGTGAGGCAGACAAGCTTATTGAGGCCGGTACAGTTAAAGTAAACGGGAAGATTGTTACAGAACTGGGCACAAAAGTATCTTCCACCGATAAAGTAGTTTACGGAGGTCAGGCCCTGAGGCGTGAAAAGCTGCGCTACCTTGTACTGAATAAACCCAAGGATTTCATTACCACTACCGACGACCCGTATGAACGGAAGACTGTAATGGGCCTGGTTGATAAAGCCTGTCCTGAAAGGATCTATCCGGTTGGTCGCCTCGACAGAGGTACCACCGGCGTATTGCTTTTCACCAATGACGGAGATATTGCAAAGAAGCTAACCCACCCCAAACACGGCATCCGGAAGATATATCATGTGGTCCTGAACAAGCAACTGACAAAAGCCGATTTTGAAAAGATCAGTGCAGGAATAGAACTCGATGACGGGCATATAAGAGTTGATAAGCTCTCCTGGATCGAAGACGGCGTGAACAAAAAAGAAGTTGGTCTTGAATTGCATTCGGGACGGAACCGCATTGTAAGACGCGTTTTCGAATCATTAGGTTATAAGGTTGTTCGCCTTGATCGTGTGGTGTTCGCCGGCATCACCAAAAAAGATACCCCCCGCGGCAAATGGCGCATGCTGAGCGAAGCAGAAGTGAATATGCTGAAGCGCTTGCCAAAGTAATTCAAGAATACCTTATCGAATGGAATCTTTAAATTTTTCAACGGTCTGTTGCAGCTTGTTGAAAAACCGGTTTCGCTCTTTTGCGCCTGTACTGCTGATCAAATGAGATTGTTTGATCAGTCCGCTGAAATAGTTCTCCAAATGCCCGGTAAATGTTGGATTGGTGGTTGTCAGGATACTTAATACATTAAATGTTAAATAAGCATATGAAACATCCGGGGTCTTCACCAGGATGCTGTTATCATTGAGCACAATCTCATTTTCATACATTTTAAAAGTACCTTCCACGCCTACCGGGTCCTGATCGTGTAAAAATTTAAATCCCAGTTCGGCCTGCTTTTGGATGTGCCTTAACCATTTCTCCAATTTATCGCAAAGGTTAAGTACCTCGTCCTTAGAAACAAAATAACCCGCAATCCAGTAATATTCGATTTGTCGTAAGGTGATATTAAAAGTGTCTTCATTCCATATTTCCGTGGTTGGGATAGTATTGGAAGCAATGAGCATCTTTTTCCCGGTTTCATAGATGTCTTCATCTGCCTCATCCAGTTTAAGTTTTTTACCCTCAAACTCCGGAAAACGCAAAAGAGTTTTCTGATAAAAGAACATCTTGAAAGCCCCGATCTCCGGAAAATGGAAATAATGGAAAAGCGGAGGGTCTTTGGCTGCATAGATGATCTCTTTCTCTTTAGCCTGATTAATTCTGACCAGATCATTCAGGATGATCTCAAGCCATTGTTTTATCCTGACTTTTTCAGCTTCAACGGTATGGCAATTGAAAACGACATTATTGGTTTCGACATTCAGGAAAGTATCGATGGACAGACCAAATTTTTCATTTAAAAGAACCAGCTCATCCAGAGTCAGGGGTTTATCCCCACGTATTCTTCTGTAGGCACTATCATAGCTGATCCCAAGTAATTCAGCTATTTCATGTACAAATGAATAGTTTTCGGGAAGCCGGTGTTTTATTGCCTGGAAAAGGGCTGTTTGTATTTCATTGGCCTGTGCCACATTGTAAATATATGACAATCAGAAGCAAAAAGCAATAATAAGGGGAATAGTACAGTATTTGCAAGTACTACCAAATATGTCTGTCAGGCAATATTACCGCAATAAGTAATACTAAACCGTTTGGCCAATACGAGATTTGTAAAAAATAATAAAATCTCTCAGTAAAGTATTGATTATCAATTTTGTTTAGGTTCGGTTTGCAACTAATTTTGGTACATATAAATTTAATATTACATCGCCATGAAAACCAGGATCCTTCATAAACCGATAATCTTTACAGCGCTCATTGTTTTGCTATGCTTATCATCATCATGCTCATTTTTCAGGGTAGTAACAGAAAGCCAATATACTTCCCAATCGATCAAACAATATGAAGATGAGGGAAAATATCTTATCCTGCAACGGGGTGATGAGGCCTGGCATTTATATGATCTCCAAATTACTAATGACAGTATTTATGCCATGCTTGATCATCAAATAGGATATCATTTGAACTATTTAAACCCAAAGGATAAGGGACTAAACCGCTTTAAGAAAAAATACGAGCCTGAGGTGATCAATGCTGTACACCTGTATACCTCAGATACCAGTTTCAGTTCCTTCGATACAATCGTTTCGATTCCGGTATCTTCAATTGATACAATTAAATCCTATGCTTATGCCCGGGCGGCTTCCAGGGCATCAAAAATTGTTCCGGCAGTGATCTTACCTGTTGCCGGGTTAATAATAATTGCAGGTGTGGCAATCAGTCAAATGAGTTTTAGCGGTATATATTAATCTATAACATTTCTTTTCTTTATTGAATACGTCCTCCCAGGCCAAAGCAGGTAGAATCGCTCACTACCTGCCGGCAGGGGGGTAATTCCCAGAATAGCGGATTATAAAGAAAAGGCACGAAAATAAATCATCCTGCCTGACTGATCTTGCGAAGGAGGTCTTTGTTCAGAAGCCGAATACGCTTTCCTTCTACTTCAATAAGCTTATCTTTCGTGAAATCATGTATGATCTTGCTTACCGATTCCCTGCTGGTGCCAATGAATTCACCCAGTTCTGATCTTGTCAATGGAATATTAATTATATCCTCCCCGTAAATATACTCTGCAAAATATAGCAGGGCATCGGCTAGCTTTGCATTGAGCTGCTTCTGGATCTTATTCACAAAGAAATTATAATGATCAACGATATCGGAACTCAGTATGCGCATGACCTCCAGGGCAAACCTGCCATTATTCTCGATCAGGTGTTTATAACCTGAATAATTGATAAAACATACAGAGGTGTTATCCAGGGCAGTGATAGAGTAAGTATGTATTTTATTCGCAAAAACATCTGAAACACCGGCAAAAACAGGACCTTTATCAATTTTCAGAATCTCATCCCGCTGAACAGGACCGACCTGGTGGATCTTAAAGATTCCTGATTTAATAAAAACAATATTTTGCGCAAATGCACCCTCCTTAATGATCTTCTCCCCTTTCTGAAAGTGAATCTCAATGCTATTGCTGCAAAGGACCTCCATCTCTTCATCATTCAGATTGTAAACTGAGCTCGATTTTACCAGGCAGTCTTTACAAACATTTCCCGTTTTATTTATAGGTTCCATTGCAAGGTTTATGTGAAAATATATTGCGAATATATAAAAATGTTTAATTTGTTACAAAGGGATAAAATAAATATTACGCTTATAAGTAATTTATCAAACACATATCTTTATGATAATCCCATCAAAAAGTGTTTATCTACAAATGTTTTAAATGATTTAACGGCTTAGCCGTACAGGCTAAGAGACCTCACAGGTCCATGGACCTGTGAG
>JAGLYE010000123.1 GCA_023132505.1 Bacteroidales bacterium
TAAAATACAATGACAGCTGGTCAGGCCAGGGATTTCATATGGTATCGGCTGAAAGTTCAAATGTACGGGTGATCCACTCCGTTAACAGTTTCAGTTTTAATGCAGCCAACATCAATGGTGAAGAGATGACCGTGATAAATATGCCCGGCATCATGCTCCCCAATGATGAAGGGGCTCCGAACCTTCCGGGAGAGGGAAGATATATTGCCATGCCTGTTGGAGCTTCAGCAAAACTGAATATCATCAGCATGCGGGTTGAAACCTACAACAATATTGAAGTAGCTCCATCACCGCGTATCCCTTTTGAAAATGACGACAGTCCTTTATTTTATGAACGGAATATGGAGATCTACGGGGAAAATGCTTTTTACCCTGCAGATCCGATAAAGATCTCTGAACCTACCCAGATCAGGGGTGTTGATGTAGTTATACTCGGCATAACTCCTTTTCAATATAATCCTGTAACAAAGGAATTAAAAGTCCTGCGTGATATTGAGGTGGAAGTTGTTTTCGAAGGTGGAAACGGCCAGTATGGAGACCCCAAATACCGTAGCAGGTGGTGGGACCCGATCATGGCCGATGTCATCATGAACTTTAAATCACTACCGGTGATCGACTATAACTGGATGCACATGAATGGCCCATCTGAGAATGGCGAATGCGAATACCTGATCATTACTCCCGATGGTGCTGACTACGTAGCCTGGGCTGACTCCATAGCTCTATTCCGAAATAAACAAGGAATCCTGACGGAAGTTTATACACTTACTGAAGTGGGTGGAAATACAACCAGCGCTATTGAGAGCTTCGTAAACAACGCTTACAACACCTGGACAATTCCACCATCAGCAGCATTATTGCTTGGCGATTACGGAACCAACATTTCAAACAATGTAATTGCACCCATCTACAACAATTACTGTGCTTCGGATAATATTTACGCCGATGTTAATGGTGACCATCTCCCTGAAATAGCATTTGCCCGTATCACTGCAAACAATGCAGACCAGGTGGAAACTATGGTTAGCAAATTCATTAACTACGAAACCAATCCCCCAACCAATCCCGACTTTTACAATAACCCAATTACTGCCATCGGCTACCAAAGTACACGTTGGTTTCAAATCTGCGGCGAAACCGTTGGAGGGTTCTGGAAAAATGAACTCGGGAAAAGCCCTGTTCGAATCAATGACATTTATTCCGGGACCCCCGGCAGTTCATGGTCATCCGCTACCAACACCTCAACGGTTGTTAATTATTTTGGTCCTAACGGCCTGGGATATATTCCTGCAACACCTGCTGAATTAGGTGGATGGACAGGCGGAACTGCCACCATGATCAACAATACCGTTAACAATGGTTCCTTCATGTTGCTCCACAGGGATCACGGGGGCCTGACAGGATGGGGTGAGCCTTCCTATCATAATTCCGACATCAACGGACTGCAAAACTCAGATCTCATTTATGTCATGTCGATAAATTGCCTGACCGGTAAATATAATTGGTCAGGAGAGTGCTTCGCTGAGAAATTTCACCGTCACACTTATAATGGTGCAAATGCAGGTGCACTTGGGATCACTGCTGCATCCGATATCTCATATTCTTTTGTAAATGATACTTATGTGTGGGGGTTTATTGATAATATGTGGCCTGCTTTTATGCCGGACTATGGTACCCAATTCCCACAGAATTTTGCCTTACCGGCATTTGGAAATGCATCCGGTAAATATTTTCTGCAGCAATCCAGCTGGCCTTACAATACTGGCAGTAAACTGGTAACGTATCACCTGTTCCACCACCATGGAGGCGCTTTCCTTACGGTTTACTATGAAGAACCCATGAATTTGACCATTATCCATGATGGAAGTATCGATTTTGGCGCCCCTACTTTTGAGATCACTGCTGATAATGGCTCATTGATATCTCTTTACTACGATGGAGCGATTCTTGCCACAGCGACAGGAACAGGATCAGTTCAGTCTATTTCAATACCAGCCATCCCCCTGGATGCAATTGTGACCCTGACCGTGACCAAACAAAATTATTTTCGGCATGAAGAGCCGCTACCTGTTGAGGATCCACTAACTGCCATGTTTTATGCGAACATGACCTTAAGCTGTATGGGAGGAGTGATTAATTTCACCGATCTCAGCGTGGGTAATCCAACTTCATGGCTCTGGACCTTCGACGGAGGTTCCCCTGCAAGCTCAACAGAGCAGAATCCGCAAGGTATCCTTTACAGCGGCCTTGGTGATTTTGATGTAAGCCTGGAAGTCACCAATATCTATTCAACCAATACCTGCACCATCACGGATTATATTTCGATAGTAGATGAAATAGAGGTAGTCGCAACCATTTATGCTTCAGTCATGGAGATTTGTGAAACTGAAGAGGTGATTTTCACCGCAGAGGTTGAAAATGGAGGCTACACTCCCGCATATCAATGGAAACTGAATGGAACCAATGTTGGTGACAGCACGGATACTTATGCCACTACTATCCTTGTTGAGGATGATATTGTCGAATGTGAGCTTACATCTTCATTCTATTGTGCAACTCCAAATCCGGTGATGTCAAATGCGATAATGGTAACTGTTTATCCTTCTTATCCGGTCAGTGTATCCATTGAAACTGACACTACCGTTATTTGTGAAGGGACCACGGTCTTATTTAATGCTTTCCCTGTAAATGGAGGGAGTAATCCGTTTTTCCAATGGAAAATCAATGGTGAGAACAGTGGACCAAACCTGTCAGGGTTTGTGCCCAGTGACCTTGAGGATGGAGATGTCATTACCTGTGAGGTGACCTCCGATCTATTCTGTGCACTTAATAATCCTGCACTTTCAAACGAGATCACCATGACAGTTTTAGATGAACTAAATGCAGGAATTGGCATTGAAAGTTCAGCAGAAGAAATCTGTGAGAACGACGAAGTTACTTTCACGGCAACAGCTGTCAATGGAGGTACAGAACCTGCCTTCCAGTGGAAAGTCAATGATGAAAACGTTGGTGATAACAGTGATACCTATATCACCACTGAGCTTGTTGAGGGTGATGATGTATGTTGTGAATTAACTTCCTCATACCCATGCCTGATCAACAACCCGGTTACCTCAAATCACATCTTTATGACAGTAAACCCATATCCTGAAGTATTGGCAAAACCTTTCGGTCCTGGCTATGTTGACTTGATGTCAACGCAAACAAGCAGCTATACCACTACCGCCGATACCAGCCTGGCCTATACCTGGACAGTGAGTCCCGAAAGTGCCTGGGAAGAACTTACTGTTGATATGCATAACCTGACTGTTACCTGGTCTCTTGCTTATATGGGTCTGGCTGTTATTAATGTATATGGCACCAATGATTGTGGTGATGGCCCCATATCAGAAGATAAAGAAGTTACCATCGATAATACGACAATGATAGGGGAAAGCGACCTTAATATTGGCCTTGCAGTATTCCCTAATCCCAACAATGGATCCTTCACGGTTAAATTGACCTCGGCAGGCAATGAAAATGTTAAGCTGGAGATCAGAAGCATTGTTGGCGAATCCGTTTTCAGTGAAGAACTTCTCACAGTCGATGGTGAACTCGTGAAAACATTCGACCTGAGCAATTATGCAGAAGGTATTTACTTCTTAATCTTAGAGAACAATAATAAGGTTCTGACCGAAAAAATTGTTGTACAAAAATAAGTAATCACCAATCCGAAATAAAAAGGGGCTGTCTCAAAAGCCTAATATTTAAGTCATTTCGACCGAAGGGAGAAATCTATTATGCTGACTATCAGTAATACAGATTTACTCGCTTCGCTCATGAGAGCACTTCGCTTAGTTCTCGCTAACGCTCGAAATGACCTTGAGCAGACCTTTTGAGACAGCCTCTTTTTTATTAAGGAAATCCTACATTTTACAACACCTTACATCTTTTATTACCTTTGCTAGTCAATGCCTGGTTTATATTGTCTGCCAAAATATATAAAATGCAGGATTTATCATTTGTTTAACCAACAACACAGCTATGAAATTTCGTAACTTCAGCATCCTGATCCTGATTGTATGTATCATACCATCAATCTCTATTGCCCAAAAAGTAAAAGATCATGTACCGGAACAAGCCAACTGGCGCGTTGACAATAACGGTTATTGGAAGATGATGGCAGAGAAAGGCCTCACAACCCTTAATCCCATGGTGGTAGTACCAAAGGCGAAATATACAGGATCTGAAATCGAAGCACTCAGTTCAGCCACGCTCGATTCTCCTGATGTGCCGGTAACAACTGAAAACAGCAGCCAGAGCGAAAATTCAATCTTTGTAAATCCTGCTGATTATCAGAACTTATTGAACTCCAATAACTCTTGTGCCAATCCTTATCCACCCTTTTATGGGGCTAACGACTTTTATTCTTTCGATGGAGGTGTTACGTGGGCAGGAGAAATACAGGGTGCCGGTGTTGCGAATTCCGGGGACCCGGCTGTTGTGATCGGCAACAATGGGTGGTATTATGTAAACCATATCATCAGTGGCTCGAGTTACGGGCAGCAAGTGGCTTATTCCACGGATGAGGGAGCCAGCTGGAATGTAGTCGTGATCGACGATGGGGCTTCAGCCTACGTGCTTGACAAAAACCACTTTTGGATCGATAATAATTTGAACAGCCCTTATGAAAGTAATCTGTATTGTGCATGGACAGATTTTGGTGGTGCTTTTAATTACGATATCGCATTTTCCTATTCTTCTGATCAGGGTTTGAGCTGGGCAACCAGCGTAAATATCAGCAGTGCGGTAAATGCCGGCAGCCATTGTCAGGGTGTGAATATAAATACCGGCCCCAATGGCGAAGTATATGCCGTGTATGCTATTTATGATGCAAAAGCAGATGAAAATGCTTTCGGATTGACCAAATCACTGGATGGCGGCGCTACATGGGAACCGGCCACCAGGATAATTGAAAATGTAAGGGGGATCCGATCATCAGAAACCTCCAAGAACCAGCGGGTGAACTCATTTCCTGTTCTGGCCGTGGATAACAGCGATGGCGCCTACGGTGGAAACCTATATATGGTCTGGACCAACATCGGAACTCCGGGTATCAATACAGGTACTGATATGGATGTATATATGATCCGTTCTTCTGACCAGGGTGATACCTGGAGCGACCCTATCAGGGTGAACCAGGATGCAGCCGGCCTCGGCAAAGAACACTATTTTCCATGGATCACCTGTGACCCGACAACCGGTGACCTCAGCGTTGTATTCTATGACGACAGAAATGTGGGCAGTAATGAGTGTGAGGTTTTCTGTGCAAATTCATTAGACGGCGGAGATACCTGGGAAGACTTTAAAGTGAGTGATGTATCATTTACGCCAACACCTATTCCCGGACTTGCAATGGGGTATATGGGTGATTACCTGGGAATCACGGCACGCGATTCGTACGTTTATCCCTGCTGGACAGACAACAGGACAGGAACCAGCATGACATATGTATCGCCTTACGTTATCAATACCCTCTCAAGGCCATACGACCTTACCGCCAACCTGAATGAAGAAACCGGCTCCGTTGACCTGGAATGGG
>JAGLYE010000124.1 GCA_023132505.1 Bacteroidales bacterium
ATAAATGGTACACGGACCCCTCCTTCATACTGGGTATGCTTTCCACCTCTGTAACCTCCTGCATATCCTAACATATTTAGCATCTGTTCTTTTGTTTCTATAGATTCGATCTTCTTATCGTTATAAACCGGAGCGGGACCTTGATCACTTGAAAATATAATAATCGTATTTTGCTCCAGGTTTTGCTCTTTTAAGCATTGCATCAATCTTCCAATATTAAGATCTAAAGAGTAAACATCGGCTAAATACATCTTCATCGCATCATCTATATTTCTCCCATTCTGCTTCAATATTTGTAACTTATCCTGATTAAACCATCTGCCAAATTGATTTTCATCAACCTCTAATCCTTCAAAATGCATTAGCATATTTTCCGATGGATTTAATGGAAAGTGATTTGTATGAGTCCAAAGATTAATATAGAATGGGCGATTGTTGTTTTTCTTGATAAAGTCTATGGCACAATCAAATATATCTGCATCTTTTCCAATTAAGGAATCCCGGTTTGCTTTCATTACATTGATGAGATCAATCCCATATGGATTTTTATCTGCTTCATAATATGGTCCAATATGCCACTTCCCTATGTGTGCGGTTGCATATCCTGCATTTTTTAATAATTCTGTTATTGTTACATTGTTTCCAAAGCCGTTTTCAGCCATATATTTTTTATATGTTGCCGGATGCTTACCAGTCATTAAAGCCGTTCTACTGGGGCAACAAGTCATCCCGGATGCATAAAATCTTTTAAAAAGAATTCCCTCCTTTGCTAAATTATCGATGTTTGGTGTTTTAGCATACGGGTGTCCGTAACATCCTAAATCACCATAACCTAAATCGTCGGCAAGAATAATTATAATATTGGGCAAATCTTCGACAGATTTTTCTTTATCAGCATCTCCACATGATAAAATGGAAAACACAATGCTCAAGCTCAATAGTAAGCTAATATATCTCTTCAGCTGTTCCATATCTTTGATTTACATTCTATTCTACCACAATTTGAATAATAATATTGATAATCACATCAGTATATGATATTATTCCCAGTATCCAGTATCCAGTATCTTCAGACAGAGATATTCTTCAGCTTGCTGATCGTCTCCAGCGGATCATCCGAACCAAAAACCGTATTCCCCGCGACCAGAACATCTGCTCCGCTGCGGATCAGGTCTACGGCATTGCTGAGGTTTACGCCACCATCTACTTCTATGATCGCCTGTGAGCCGGTCTTTGCGATAAGCTCTTTCAGCCTTTCGATCTTGACAAGGGTGTTTTCGATGAATTTCTGTCCGCCAAAGCCGGGGTTCACCGACATCAGCATCACGAGATCCACATCTGCCAGGATATCCTCTAACACATAAACAGATGCATGGGGATTCAGTACCACACCGGCCTTCAGGTCCAATGCTTTAATGGCCTGTATGGAGCGGTGCAGATGCTGGCAGGCTTCATAATGCACGCTGATAATGTCGGCGCCGACATCCTTGAAGCGTTCGAAATAGCGATCGGGTTCTACGATCATGAGGTGTACGTCCAATGGTTTCTTCGCGTATTTCTTGATCTGCTTTATCACCGGGAAGCCAAAGGAAATGTTGGGCACGAACACACCGTCCATCACATCAATATGAAACCAGTCGGCTTCACTGCGGTTGATCATTTCTATGTCTCTTTGCAGGTTTGCAAAGTCGGCCGAAAGAATGGAGGGTGCTATCAGGTGTGCCATGTTTGTTTTTTTTGTAAAAGTAAAAAATCTGCACAAAAAAAGCGGGCGAGGCCCGCTTTAATTACCCTAGATAGGTTTTGAGAATTTTGCTTCTTGATGTATGCTTAAGCCGTCTTATTCCTTTTTCCTTTATTTGCCTTACCCTTTCACGTGTGAGGTCGAATTTTTCTCCGATCTCTTCCAGTGTCATGGGATGCTTGCTGTTCAGTCCGAAATACAGCCTGATCACATCCGCTTCCCTGGGTGTGAGTGTTGAGATGGCCCTGTCGATCTCTTTCTTAAGAGATTCATAAAGCAACTGTGATTCCGGTGTTGAGGATTCGTCGCTTCTCAGGACATCATACATATTGTTATCTTCATCCTGTATCAGAGGGGCATCCATAGATATATGCCTTCCGGAGTTCTTCATGGATTCCTTTACCTCGTTCTCGGTTATCTCAAGGAGTGTAGCGATTTCGCCGACATTGGGTTCACGTTCGTGTTCCTGTTCCAGCCTGGCGTATGCTTTATTGATCTTGTTGATAGAGCCGATCTTGTTCAGTGGCAGCCTTACGATCCTTGATTGTTCGGCCAGGGCCTGAAGTATCGACTGGCGGATCCACCACACGGCATAGGAGATGAATTTAAAACCCCTGGTCTCATCAAAGCGCTGTGCGGCTTTGATCAGTCCGAGGTTACCTTCGTTGATGAGGTCGGGCAGGCTGAGCCCCTGGTTCTGGTACTGTTTTGATACAGACACCACAAACCTGAGGTTGGCCTTGGTAAGCTTTTCGAGGGCAATCCTGTCGCCTTGCTTGATGCGCTGTGCGAGCGCAACTTCTTCGTCGGCAGTGATAAGTTCAACCTTTCCAATCTCCTGGAGATACTTATCAAGGGATGCAGTTTCCCTGTTAGTTACCTGCTTAGTAATTTTTAGCTGCCTCATATACCAGTGTTCATTTTTTCTTGGTTCTATTCACTGATCTGATATTAAGCTCCTGAAGCATTCATACAGCTTGCACCGCTTCAGGCTTATAACCGCACCAGTGGCTTCTTATACGTAAAGCCATCCAGCGTGTTACACTAATTTTTAGGTTTTTCTTCTGGCCTGGGCAATAAGACTTTACGAGATAATTTCAGTTTCCCTGTCTTGGGGTCAAGCCCGATGAGCTTCACTTCCAGTTCCTCTCCTACTTTCAGTACTTTTTCAACGTCTTCTGTGCGTTTCCAGTCGATCTCTGAAATATGCAGCAGGCCGTCTTTACCCGGCATAATTTCAATGAAAGCACCGAAATTAGTGATAGTTTTTACTTTGCCTTTATATATTTCACCAACTTCCGGAACGGCGATGATAGACTTGATCCTGTCTTTTGCAGCTTCAATCGATTCTTTATCAGCAGAAGAAATAGCAACATGGCCAAATTCACCTTCTTCCTCAATGGTGATAGTAGTATTTGTTGTGGCCTGGATATCCTGGATCACTTTTCCTCCGGGTCCGATGATGGCACCAATAAATTCTTTTGGTACGATCATTTGCTCAATTCTCGGAACGAAAGGTTTATAGTCTTCGCGAGGTTCGGCAATGGTTTTGGCCATTTCGTCCAGAATGTGGAGGCGTCCTCTGCGTGCTTGTTCCAGCGCTTCTGAAAGGATATCATAGGAAAGTCCATCAACTTTGATGTCCATCTGGCAGGCGGTGATCCCGTCGCGGGTACCGCATACCTTGAAGTCCATATCGCCAAGGTGGTCTTCATCACCCAGGATGTCAGAAAGAATGGCATATTTGCCACTATCGGAATCCGAGATGAGCCCCATGGCAATACCTGAAACAGGTTTTTTGATCTTCACACCGGCATCCATGAGTGAAAGTGTCCCGCCACATACAGTTGCCATCGATGATGATCCGTTTGATTCGAGGATGTCAGAGACGATCCTTATTGTATAGGGGTTTTCATCCGAGTTAGGAAGCATTCCCTTGAGTGCACGCATTGCCAGGTTTCCATGGCCAACTTCACGACGGCTGGTTCCCATGATGCGCTTGGCTTCTCCGGTTGAGAATCCGGGAAAGTTATAATGCAGAAGGAATTTTGATTTTCCCTGTATCACTGCTCCGTCAAGAATCTGTTCGTCCATCTTAGTACCAAGTGTTGTTGTAACCAGCGACTGTGTTTCACCACGTGTGAAGATGGCTGAGCCGTGTACTGAAGGAAGATAATCGATTTCAGACCAGATTGGCCTGATCTCGTCGAGTTTACGGCCGTCAAGGCGGGTTCTGTCATCCAGTACTACATTCCTGACAATTTCTTTATGCATATCGTGGAAGAAGTTTTTGACATAGCTGGTTTTTTCTTCCTGCTCTTCTTCAGTCATGCTTTCTATGAATTCATCGCGGATGGCTTTGCCAAGGTCGCTGCGCTCATGCTTATTATTATTAAAGGTTTTTACCAGTGCTGCTACTTTATCGTAGGTAGCATTTTTGATCTTTTTTTCCAGGTCTTCATCAGCCTCAATGGTTTCGGCTTCGCGCTTCACCTTTGATTTTTCAACCATTTCGGCAAGCTCGATCTGAGCCTGGCATTGTACTTTTATGGCTTCATGTGCAACTTTTACTGCTTCCAGCATTTCTGCTTCAGAAACTTCTTTCATCTCACCTTCAACCATATTAATGTTATCGATCGTTGCAGCAACCATCAGGTCGAGGTCGGCCTCTTCCAGTTCTGTATATGAAGGATTAACTTTGATTTCGCCATTGATCCTGGCTACCCTTACTTCAGAGATAGGTCCTGCGAAAGGTATGTCAGATACAGCGAGTGCTGATGATGCTGCCAGCGCTGCCAGTGCATCGGGAGGGGTGTCCAGTTCGCCTGAGATCAAACTCAGGAGTACCTGTGTTTCAAAGCGCCAGTTGTCGGGAAACAATGGCCTGAGGGCACGGTCAACCAAACGTGAGGTGAGGATTTCCGCTTCGGAAGGCCTGGCTTCACGTTTAAAGAAACCACCCGGGAACTTGCCCGTTGCGGCATACTTTTCTTTGTATTCTACTGTTAAGGGAAGGAAATCGAATCCTTCTCTTGCTTCTTTGTTTGCTACTACCGTTGCCAGTATCATGGTGTTACCCATGCGTATAACAACAGCACCATCGGCCTGCTTCGCGAGCCTGCCGGTTTCAATTGAAATCGTTCTTCCGTCCTTCAGAGAGAATGATTTCTCAATTCCATTTTGTGTCATGATTTTCTAAAAGTTTACGTCGTAAGAGGACAAAAAAAGACAATTGTGTGAATTGCCTTTTTTTGTATTCCAGGTAGGAAGGAACATTATTTCCTTATCCCTAATTTCTTGATGATGGCACGATATCTTTCAATATCCTTTTTCTTCAGATAGTCGAGCAGTCTCCTTCTTTTACCTACGAGGAGAACGAGCGACCTTCTGGTTGAAATATCTTTCTTGTTTATTTTCAGGTGATCGGTAAGATGTTTAATACGGAACGTAAAAAGCGCAATCTGACCTTCAGCTGAGCCGGTATCGTATTCCGATTTACCATACTCCTTGAAAATTTCCTTCTTGTTTTCTGACGTGATGTACATATTATTATTTACTTTCTATTTTCGGGCTGCAAAAATACAGGTTTCTTTTAATATATACAAGAATTCGCATTTTTTTTCACTTTTTTTGTTGCTGACTGTATAGGAGTGGGTATGGGGGACGAGGTACGGGGGATGGGGGATTTTCGATTCTGTATTTAGAATGTACAGTTTGAGATATGATTTTCGATTTTCGATGTTCGATTTTCTGAAACCGGCTTGTCTTTATTTT
>JAGLYE010000125.1 GCA_023132505.1 Bacteroidales bacterium
GACTGGCAGCATTTTTCTGTTTCACTCACAGCCCCGGCCAATGCCGATGGGTTCAGGTTCGAGGTAAGAGTATATCACGAAGACAATAACACAGGAGGATTGGTCTATTATGATGATTTCAGCATTATGGCAGCCGGGATATCTCCGGAGCCAAGCAATTATCCGACGGGTTTCGATGCTCTGGCCATGGGTATTAGTATCAATCTGGCCTGGACCGATGCAATCGGCGACCAGCTGCCGGCCGGATACCTGGTACTGGCCAGCGATGAGGATAACATCATAGCGCCTGTGGATGGAACTCCGGTTGCTGACGACATCGACCTTTCAGATGGTTCCGGAGCGCTGAATATCGTTTACGGTGTAGAGCAATGCACCTTTTCTGACCTGGAACCAAATGCTCCTTACTATTTTAAGATCTATCCTTATACCAATGGTGGCGGGGATATCGATTATAAGAATGATGGAACTGCACCGGGTGCAACAGCAACCACTGCTGATGTTACCATCATTGAATCAGAAAATTTCAATAGCGGTTGGGGTACCTGGGACCGTATAAGTGTTATTGGTGACCAGATATGGGAAATTGATGAAGATCATGGTATGGGAGACACACCCTGTGCTAAATGCACTGGATATGAGGGTCAAGCATATGAGAATGAAGACTGGCTGATATCACCGCCCATGAATTTCGACAATTATACAAATGAAGTAATAAATTTTTATAATGCGGATGCTTATACCGGTCCTGCACTGGAAGCCTTGATTTCCAACGATTATGATGGTGTTGATCCTACAACAGCTACCTGGGAAACCCTTACTTTTGAAACCTCAACCGGTTACTTTGAATGGATTTCCAGCGGTGACATCGATATCTCAGAAATTAATGGCGAAGAAGTGTACATTGCTTTCAAGTTCACATCAACGAATGCGGAGTCAGCTACATGGGAAGTGGATGATATTTTGATCACAGGTACCGGAGGTACAGGCCTTGGTGAGCAAAATAATTTCCCGGCACAGCTAAATATCTATCCCAATCCCGCAGTGAACACAGTTAATATCACAACTGATGCTGATCTGTCGCTC
This sequence comes from Bacteroidales bacterium, assembly GCA_023132505.1. Lineage (GTDB taxonomy): Bacteria > Bacteroidota > Bacteroidia > Bacteroidales > B18-G4 > B18-G4. The sequence continues at coordinate 1,084 of JAGLYE010000125.1, forward strand.
AACCTGCAGGTTTATTCATTACTGGGAACAAAAGTTATGGAAGAGCTTAGCTTTACCGGCTCAACCAATATTGACCTTGCCGGTATCAGGAATGGCATTTACCTGCTTCATTTTACCGATCAAAACGGAAACACCGGCATTGAAAAGCTGGTCATTGAAAAATAATTAACTTAATCAATCTATATATTGGACCCTGTTTGTCTTTAGCGGCAGGGTCCTTTTTTTGTATTGCCTTCAAATATTTCAGAGAAAAAAGTGTTAATATTGTGTATAACAATGCGCTTGAACTAAAATGAAGTTTTATCTCAGCAGTATACTTCTTGTGCTTTTTTGCACCGGTACATTCATGCAAATGCATGCACAACGGAATAACCCTCTCAGGATTGAGTTAAATGCCAATCTCGACATGGAAAACTACAACCTCACACCATGTGGTGAAAATGGGGTTCTGGTGTTTTTTGAAAGCGAAAAAAAAGGCAGCGAAATTGATACGCATGTCTGGCATTTTGCCTTTTATGATAAAAATTTCAATCAGCAATGGCTTGCCGATACTGCCTTAATAAGTGGTGCAAAATTTAAAGGCTTTAGTAGCGATGAAGAAAGCACTTACCTTCTGTTTCATGATGTTAAAAGGCAACGATCGGAATATAATCTTCAGATCCTGAAGGTTGATTACGCTCTCAGTACATTTTCTGTGATCAACGGGCTGGCCCCGGGAAAATCAGAAGCAGTTTACTTCGGTATACATGATGGTAATGCTGTCATTGCATTCAATAATACAAGCTATGAGCCAAACATCACCATTATTGACTTGTCGGATGGTTCCTCAAAAAAGGTTAAGCCTGAGCTTGAGGGGCTGAACATCATCCAGGAATTGAGTTTCGACCAGGATGGAGAGCATATGCTTGCTATCATTGAAAACTATCTTGGAAAGAAACAAAATGCCATTTTAATCCTTCAACTCGATCTTAATGGAAAGATAGCAAAAACCTACCGGATTAATCCTGCCATTGACGGAAAGGTAATCAATGCAGCAAGGATAGCCTATTCAGGGGGCGACACCTTGTTAATTCTTGGGACCTACAGTAATTACGCGTCAAAGGTTGGAGAAAGCAAAAATGAAAGCGGTCTTGAATCAGCCGGGTATTTTGTTACAAAATTCGATGGAGACAAAGAAGTATTTATCAATTATTATAATTTCCTCGAGTTTAAAGAAATGTATCGTGCCCTAAGCAGTAAAACTGTTGCTAACCTTAGAAAGAAAGCAGAAAAGCAAAAAAGCAAGGGAGAGGAATATTCTCTCGACTACACACTGCTTCTCCATGATGTGATACCATTTATGGGCAATTACGTTCTTCTTTCAGAAGCCTATTACCCGGAATACCGTACAGTAACCAATATGTATTATGATTATTACGGAAGGCCGATCCCTCAAACTTATACTGTGTTCGATGGTTACAAATATATTTCCGGCATTGCTGCAGCTTTTTCCCCCGACGGGCAGTTAGTTTGGGATGATGGTATAGAAGTCCGGGATATCCTCACATTCAAGCTTGCAAAGTATTTAGAAAGCCATACAAGCCGGGGAGAACTTGCATTTTTCTACAGCAGTGAAAACCGACTCTATTACAAAATAGCTGGCAGCCTGGGAAGCGGTAGCTCCCTGCAAAACATCAGCATTGAAAGCAAATATAAAGGCGACAAGGTCATGGAGGACCTGGATAGTAAAATGATCCATTGGTATCAGAATTATTTTATTTGCTATGGCTACCAAAAAATAAAGAACAACCGGATATCAGGAGGAAAACGAACCGTATTTTATATCAGTAAACTGGCTTTTAATTAAAGTGATATTACGTAAGTTAAGAACGACCATTCAATTCCTTATATACAAGCTGAGTGCAAAGTCGAGTTTTAAGGTGCACTCTCCTTATGTATTTAAACTCTATACAGATGTTATCCTGGATAGAAGCCCTCAGCCGGCTTTTTCAAGGATTGAGAAACAAAGATCAGGCCTGCTCAGGCAAAGAAGCCTTCTTGAAACAACCGATTTTGGTACCGGGGCCAATAAAGATAACTACAAAACCAGGTTCAGGCAGGTAAAGAATGTGACCCGCTATTCTTCTGTCAGCCCGAAATTGGGAAAGCTGATATATCGTCTGGTCAAATACGCTGAGCCCGAGGAGATCCTTGAAATTGGCACTGCAATGGGGATCAGCACCCTGTATATTGCCTCCGCAGCTCCGGAAAGCAAGATAATAACGATGGAAGGTTGTGCTGTGATCGCAGAAAAAGCCCGTGAAAATTTTAATCATTTTAGGATTCAATATATTGAAATTGTCATGGGGAATTTCGACCGTTTAATTACAAAAACAGTGAACAAATTCAACAAACTTGACTTTGTTCTCCTCGATGGAAACCACAGAAAGGAGCCGACAATGGATTACTTCAGGCAAATATTGCCTAAATTACATCCCGGCAGCATGGTAGTGATTGACGACATCCACTGGTCGAAGGGTATGGAAGAAGCCTGGAATGAAATTAGAAAGCATGAAGCAGTCAGCGTATCCATCGACCTTTTCAGAGCCGGGATTTTACTTTTTAAAAAGGATATTGCGAAAGAAAATTTTGTTTTGCGTTTCTGATATGGTTGAACTGGGGGCCCGGTATCCAGTATCCAGTATCCAGCATCCAGCATCCAGCATCTGCAAATTAAATGTGCCTAAGCTTAAACAGAAATTGATTAAATTTGCATAAAAGCATAGATTTATGAGCCAGGAAGTTATAAGATTAAATGAAATTGCACGGTTTTTTATCGTTGGAACAGAAACGGTGAAAGCCCTTCGGTCGATTACCTTAACGATTGAAAAAAACGAGTTTGTTGCCCTGATGGGACCTTCCGGTTCCGGAAAATCCACTTTGATGAATTTGATTGGTTGCCTGGATACTCCTACCGGTGGTAATTATTTCCTGAACGGAAAGGATGTCAGTAAGCTAAACGATAATCAACTTGCAGAGATCAGAAACAAAGAGATTGGCTTTATCTTTCAGACTTTCAACCTCCTGCCCCGTTCTACAGCCCTTGAAAATGTAACTCTTCCACTGATCTATGCAGGCATGAATAAGGTCAAAAGGGTTGAGCAGGCAAAAAAGGTTTTGGGAGACGTACAGCTCAGCGACAGGATAACACATAAACCCAATGAATTATCGGGTGGACAAAGACAACGCGTTGCGGTGGCAAGGGCATTGGTGAATAAGCCTTCTATTATCCTGGCTGATGAGCCCACAGGGAACCTGGACTCAAGAACCTCAATTGAGATCATGGGATTGCTGGAAAAGATACATAAGCTGGGAAATACTATTATCGTAGTTACCCATGAAGAGGATATTGCACAGCATGCCCACCGTATCATCAGGCTGATCGATGGAAATGTTGCCTCGGATGAAAAGAATAAGAACATCCGTACCATGAGCTTTTACAAAGACCTTGCGCCCATCAAATAGCATTATGTCTGAAGAGTTCAAGATATACACTAAAACCGGCGATAAAGGCCAAACATCCCTGATCGGCGGAACCAGGGTGCCAAAATATCACCCGCGCATAGAAGCTTATGGAACTGTTGATGAACTCAAATCCTACATTGGCCTGATCCGTGACCAGGATATTGCAGAGGACATCAAATCCTTATTAATAGAAATTCAGGACCGGCTGTTCACTATCGAATCCCAGCTTTCCCACGACCCTAAGACTAAGCTTAACAGACCACTTCCTGAAATTTCTGAAAGCGATGTAAATAAACTCGAATCTGCAATTGATGAAATGGATGAGGTACTTGAACCACTTTCTTCATTTATTCTTCCGGGAGGGCATGTTGCAGTCTCACACAGCCATGTTGCCAGGTGTATTTGTCGCAGGGCTGAAAGGATTACCATCCGTCTTTCTGAAGTTCATCCGGTAAACCCATTGAATATCAAATACCTGAATCGCCTTTCTGATTACCTTTTTGTCCTGGCCAGGAAAATAGCCAAAGACCTCAATGCTCCCGAAACCCCCTGGAAACCTAAGGTTTAAGCATTTTTTATTAAGTGTAAAAAAGTACTTGACTTTTTTAAAAAATCGCTTACTTTTGCAAAAAATTAAATCAAGTTAATTATATGTACTGGACCCTTGAACTAGCTTCAAAACTTGAGGATGCACCCTGGCCTGCAACAAAGGATGAATTGATCGATTTCAGCATCAGATCAGGTGCACCACAGGAGGTGATAGAAAACCTCAGGGAAATTGAGGATGAAGGTGAAGTTTATGAAAGCATTGAGGATATCTGGCCTGATTATCCAACCAAGGAAGATTTCTTTTTCCACGAAGACGAGTATTGATCCTCTCTTAAAAAAATTATAAACCAGCCGCCTTGAGTAATCAGGGCGGTTTTT
>JAGLYE010000126.1 GCA_023132505.1 Bacteroidales bacterium
AAATACAAATTAGATAAGGAATAATTGCAATGAGACACGGTAAAAGATTTAATCATTTAAGCAGGACGAGTGCTCACAGGAAAGCAATGCTCGCCAATATGGCAAGCTCGCTTATCATTCACAAGCGTATCAAGACAACTGTTGCCAAGGCAAAAGCTTTGAGAACATATATCGAACCTCTAATCACCAAGTCAAAAACGGATTCTACTCATTCTAGAAGGGTCGTATTCAGCTACCTGAAGGACAAAGATGCCGTTACTGAACTTTTTAGGGAAGTTTCTGTAAAAATTGCCGACCGCCCGGGTGGTTACACCCGTATCATCAAGATCGGTGCCAGGATGGGCGACAATGCTGAGATGGCTCTTATCGAACTGGTCGACTATAATGAAAACCTCCTCGGTGACAAAGCCAAAGGGCCGAAGAAGTCCCGCAGGAGAAGAAGTAGCAAAAAACAGGAGGGAGAAGCTGCAGTAGTTGCTGAACAAGCAGCAGAAACTGTAGAAGAAGTTGTGGAAGATACAGCTGAGGAAGTAAAAGAAGAAGCCGTGGCCGAAACTTCTGAAGAGGTAAAGGAAGAACCCAAACCTGAAGCTAAAGAAGAGGCGAAGCCCACCTCCGCTGAAGCTACGGCGGACAAGGAAGCTGTAGCTGAAGCTAAAGAAGAAGTGAAGCCTACCTCCGCTGAAGCTACGGCGGACAAGGAAGCTGTAGCTGAAGTAAAAGAAGAACCTGAAGAAGAGGTTAAAGAGGAATCTAAGGCTGAAGAGAAAGAGAAAGAAGAAGCAGTGGAAGAGGTTAAAGAGGAACCCAAGGCTGAAGAGAAACCTGAAGAAGAAGAAAAGCCCGCTTCTGATGAAGCTACGGCGGACGAGGGGGGAAAAGACAAGAAAGAATAGGAATCTTCTTACAAATAGATCAAAAGGATAGGGTTTTGATTAATAAACCAGAAAATAATTGATTATGGGCTCAATGATTACCAATATCCACGCTCGTCAGATACTTGATTCTCGTGGAAACCCTACAGTTGAAGTAGATGTTTATACCAATACCGGCATCGTAGCCCGGGCGGCTGTCCCCTCCGGAGCTTCAACAGGTGTGCACGAAGCAGTTGAGCTTCGCGACAATGACAAAGGAATATACCTTGGAAAAGGTGTTTTAAAAGCTATTGAGAACGTCAATAATATTCTGGATGAAGAATTACAGGGTTATTATGTGACCGACCAGCGTGAGATCGATCAGCGGATAATCGAGATCGATGGCACTTCCAATAAGGAAAAGCTGGGCGCCAATGCCATGCTCGGGGTATCACTCGCTGTAGCCCATGCAGCTGCACAGGACACCGGCCAGTTCTTGTTCCGTTATATCGGCGGTCCGAATGCCCATGTGCTCCCCATCCCCATGATGAACATCCTCAACGGAGGTTCACATGCCGATAACAGCATTGACTTCCAGGAATTCATGATCATGCCCATTGGAGCAGAAACATTCAGCGATGCCATAAGGATGGGCGCAGAAGTGTTCCACAACCTCAAGGCAGTACTTAAAAAAGCCGGCCATTCTACCAATGTTGGCGACGAAGGTGGTTTTGCCCCAAATCTGTCTTCCAACGAAGAAGCTATAAAAGTTGTGCTGGAAGCAATCGACAAAGCCGGTTACAAAGCCGGTGAAGACATCTATATCGCCCTCGACCCGGCATCATCAGAATATTATATCCCTGAAGAAAATGTTTACCACCTCAAATGGTCGACAGGCGATAAGCTGACTCCCGCTGAAATGGTCGATTTCTGGGCAGATTGGGCTAAAAAATACCCCATCATCTCTATTGAAGATGGCATGGCTGAAGACGACTGGAACGGATGGAAGCTAATGACCGATAAAATGGGTGATAAGATACAAATTGTGGGTGATGACCTCTTTGTAACCAATACCACACGCCTGAAAAAAGGAATTGATAATGGCATTGCCAACTCAATCCTCATCAAAGTGAACCAAATCGGTACACTAACAGAAACTATTGATGCTGTGGACATGGCCAACAGGAATGCATACACTTCAGTGATCAGCCACCGTTCAGGCGAAACCGAAGACACCACCATTGCCGACCTTGCCGTAGCCTTGAATACCGGCCTTATCAAGACAGGTTCAGCCAGCCGTTCCGACAGGATCGCAAAATATAACCAGTTGCTCAGGATCGAAGAAATCCTTGGTGATGCCGGAAGTTATCTTGGTAAAGGATTTAAGTTTCTTTAAGTTCGGAGTTTGAAGTTCGGAGTTCGGAGTTATCCAGCATCCAGCATCCAGCACCCAGTATCCAGTATCCAGCATCCAGTATCAAAAAAGCCTGCCCACAGCATCTTTTTTTTAAGAAATCTCATGCAAATACTGCACCAGGTTATCTGATCGTTTTAGCCCCAGCTTCTTACGCATACGGCTACGGGCAGTTTCCAGGGCCCTTACCGATTGCTTGGTGATCTCCGATATTTCTTTTGATGACATGTCAAGACGAAGGAAAGTACAAAGCTTTATCTCATTCGGGGTCAGGTCGGGATGCACCCCGGTCAGGGTTTCGCGAAACTTATTGTGCTCTCTCTCAAACCTGAGTTCAAATTCTTTCCACTCCTGTCCTTTAATAAGGTTTTTCAACTTTGAAACGGCTGTCAGTATTTTATCACTATACTCATTATGTGTTTCCCGGTTTATCGCCCTGAGGTCATCAATGATCGAATTCCCGAGTTCCGTCCTGCGTGTGATGAATAGCGCATTCTCGGTCATGACCCTCTTCTTGAAATCCAGTTCTGATGCCAGGGCATCCCTTGTTTGTTTCAGGTCGAGATGGGTACGGATCCTGACCAGCAATTCTTTCTCGCTAAATGGCTTGGTGACATAATCCACACCTCCGATTTCGAAACCTTTGAGGATGCTCGCCTGGTCTGTCATTGCTGTAAGGAAGATAAGCGGCACTTCCCTGGTGCCATCCATTGTTTTGAGCACTTCACAAACTTCAAAGCCATCCATCCCCGGCATCATCACATCCAGGAGGATCAGGTCAAAACTTACCTTTTTGCAAAGATCAATGGCATGTTGCCCGCTCTGGGCATATGATACAGAGTACCCATGTTCATCGAGGATGCTTACCATCAGGCGTATGTTGGATGGAATATCATCCACGATCAGTATATTGGCAGGCTCTTTTATCATATCAGCTTCTATTTACAATGATCTCTTTCATTTTTTTCAAATACTCAGGAAATGCAGCCAGATTTGAATCGATTTTTTCGATGTCGTAATTATCGCAATTTACGATCAGTTTATCCCCGTAGTCAACGAGCAGACGAATATTCAGCTTTTTTCCGATACTGTGAATTGCTTCCGCAAAAGTGCGTATCGAATTAAACTCTTTCAGCTCATTGGCCTGCTTCCACAAAGGGAGGCATTTCTTATCAATCCTTCTCAATGCTTCCTGTAATGAAACCAGGTACTTTTCTTCACTTATGCTGTCATCATGTATTACTTCCGGCCCGCTTTCCCCCGGTATCTCGTAGTTTATAAATAACAATTCCTTCATTTTTTCAAACAACTCATTAATATGAAAAGGCTTGATCAGAAAATCGTCAAAACCCGACCGGGAGATACGTTCAATATCCTCTTTCATTGCCAGAGCCGTGATGGCAAGTACCGGAATCCCGGACAGGGCTTTATCGGCCTTTAGCTTATTTACTGCCTCGTACCCATCCATTACAGGCATCATAATATCCATCAGTATGAGGTCAGGATTAAAGCTTCCGGTCCTTTCAAGGGCCTCCACACCGTTTTCTGCTTCTCTTACAATTGCACCACAGTCTTCCAGGTTATCTTTCACAAACCTTCGGTTGATATCCGAATCATCTACAAGCAGGATACGTTTCCCGGAAAACGCAGTACATGGTTTCTCACTCTTCCCTTTCTTATCTGCTTTCCGGTCTGCTACACTCACATCCTTAAGGATGACGTTAAAAGAAGTTCCTTCCCCCGGTGTGCTCTCCAGACTTATACTACCTTTCATCATTTCAACCAGGCGTTTGGTAATAGACAAGCCCAAACCGGTTCCTTCCATAGTATGGTCGGCCCTGATATCAAGTTGAACAAATGAATCAAAAATTGCTTCGTGCGATTCTTTCGGTATGCCTATACCACTATCCTCCACTTTGATAAGCAAATCACGGTTTCCGCCTGGGGTTTCACTATCAATCAGCTTAACGACCAGCCTGACAAAACCCTTCTCTGTAAACTTAACAGCATTGCCAATCAGGTTGAACAGTACTTGCCGGATCCTGATTTTATCAAGCATGAGCCAATACGGAACGTCGTCATGCACATCCACAACAAAATCCAGGTTTTTCTTTGCAACTTTAACCGCAAATATCTGGGATATCTCTGTGATCAATGATCGAAGCTCCACTGCTTCCAGACTGATATCAAGCCTTCCGGCTTCTATTTTTGAAAGGTCCAGGATATCATTGATCAGCATCAGCAAACTGTTTCCCGCCGATCTGATAGAGCCTGCATACTCTTTCAGCCGCAGGTTTTCAAGATGGCCGGTCAGCATTTCAGAAAAGCCAATGATGGAATTCAGCGGTGTCCGGATCTCGTGGGAAATATTTGAAATGAATTCGCCTTTTGTCTTATTGGCCTGTTCGGCTGCTTCCTTAGCTTTTCTCAGGTTCTCTTCATTTTGCTTCCTGTCGGTTATATCACGAATAATATCCAGCACTTCATCCTTCCCTATCGGAATATATCTGGCTTCATAATAATTGAGGCCGTCCGGTCCCTGGAAAGCCATCTCATCTATTACAATTTCACCGGTTTTGAGCGCCTCTTTCATCTTTTCAAACCCTCTTTTCTTGATATCTTCCGGCAAAGCAACGTCTAAGATTCTTTTTCCCATGAATTCTTCCGGAGGGAGTATTAGCTTATCCGGGGAATTCGCATGATAATCGATAAACCTGCCTTGCTTATCGAACCTGAAAATGATATCAGGCATTGACTTAAGCATAATCTCGTAACGGGTAAGCAGTTCCTGGAGTTGGTTCTCTATTTTTTTTGATTTTGACAGGTCAAATGCAATTCCCCGTACACCAATGACTTTATCTTCGGCAAAGAGGGGATCCGAATAAAGCATCACCGGAAAGGTATTCCCATTCTTTCGAACAGCAGTATACTCTTCCCCTTCCACTGCCTGACCGCTATAAAGCTTGCTGATTCGTTCTTTGACTTTCTCAAACTCCTCAGGTAATATCAAATTAAAAACAGGAATATTCTTCTCAATATCCTCCTGGGTATACCCCAACATTTCCAGGCCCGTGGGATTACAGTGGGTAATCCTGCCTTCAAGATCAAACTCGAATACCCCAATTGGAACCAGGTCAATTAGTTCCAAATACTTCTTTTCACTGTCCTTATAAGCAACTTCCAGTTTCTTAAAGGCACCTTCCCAGTTTTTAT
>JAGLYE010000127.1 GCA_023132505.1 Bacteroidales bacterium
GTGAAACAGAAAAATGCTGCCAGTCAGGGTTGTCGGTAGAGTATTCCCCCGGACGAAGCTCTGCTTCATGTTCAGAAATGGTGGAAGTCCCTTCCAGCCAGTATGACCAGATCCTTGTTTTGGCATCGGTCACATTGTCGAGGAAATAATAGCTGATAGTGTAATTGGTACCACCCACTATGCCACTAACATCTTGCTGGAGATCTTTTGAGCTGCTTGCTGATGTATGACCGGCAGAATAAGTTCCGCCATGAACGGGGTCTGTTTCCTGGCTGATGTTTTCTGCCTTATTCCAGTTGGTGGGGTTGTTTGGGTCATCCCATAATTCCAGGTCGCCATTCACAACCAGTTCCTGCGCATTGCTTATGCCTGTCGGAACAATGATAAAGACGGCCAGTGTAAGTAAAATGTATAAGTTTTTCATAGGTAATAGGTTTTTATAATTAAGTTTTGAAAGAAAGGAAAGCCATTTCCACCCATCGGTAGAAATGACTTTCCATGAGATAATATTATTATTTAATAATCAGTTTTCCTGTTTTCAGTATGTTGCTTTCAGTCAGGTACCTGACGAAATAGATCCCTGCATCCATGTGTTCCAGGTTGATCACAGTGGTTCCCTCAGGAATCCGGTTTTCGAGCAATTGCTGACCTCTTAGTGAGAAAATGCTTAGGATGATCTCTTCACCTGTAGCATTCTCAACATTCAGATTATTGTATGCAGGGTTAGGATAGATCTTGATCAGTCCGTCATTATCAAGTTCACTGATGCCAATTGGATGGACGTCAATGTAATCTTCTTTCACCATGATGTCTTCACCATAATCATTCGCAACGATCAATACCACATCATACAGTCCAACATTTGCCCAAACGATTGGTCCAGGTGTTTCCAACATAGAACCTGGAGGATCACCTCCTTCAAAAAGCCATTCCCATTCAGTAATGAAACCAGTAGATAGATCAGTAAAATGAACTTCCTGTCCGACGGCTGGATTTGTAGCATCTGCCTCAAAGTCTGCAACTGGTGCAAAGTCAACAGAAATGTAATCTGTTTTCGTTAAAACAGAGGTTTCCCCGAAATCATTTTCAACTTCCAGGGTAACATCGTAGGTTCCCTGTGTATCGTACAAGACACCTGTTGGATTTTGATCAGTGGAGGTTCCCGGCGTACCGCCTTCAAAGGTCCACACCCATGAAATCATGGTGCCACCACTCGACATATCTGTAAAGTCAGCAGTACCATCTACCTCAATAGTAGTATCGGCGGCCATGAAGTTGGCAGTAGGCATAACGAATGCACATCCGGCCAATGGTGTTGCCCAGATAGAATCACCGTTAGTGTTAATTGCTGCAAATTCAGTCGAGGCAGCCCAGTTTTCTGCCAGGCCGTTATTCAGGCTTGGGTCACAAAGTGTTAATGAAGGTCCGAAGCCATCTGCCAGGGTATCCCATGGGAGATGATCGTCATATCTTACTGAATCAACAAACATGCCTCCTCCGTCAACGAGCTTGATTAGCTCACCGGAATTGCTGAGTGCACCGCTGCTCCATTCATAAGTGAGTATGCCAAATGTATTCATCATAGCAATGGAGTCAACAGCAACAACCATAAATTCTGCAGGGTTCAATGTAATGGCAGGAAATATCCAGCTAACTCCATTGATGAATTCAAAGTCAGTCAGGTCAACAGGATTTGCTCCATTATTATAAAGCTCAATAAATTCAAGGGAGTCCGTGCCGCTTTCAGGCGGGTTGTACATGATCTCCGTGATCACAATTTCAGGCTGTACATAGGGGATAACAATTGAGAAGGTGTTCTGGCTTTCCCCAACCGGGTTACCGCCAAGGTCTGAAATGCGGATCACATAATCATCCCCAACGGCCTGGCCACTCATGATGTTCCATGTCCAGGTGTTCAGAGTAGAAGATATATTGGAAACCAGTAACTGGGGTACCCAGGTATTGGTGTCAATAAGTTCGATTTTTATCTGGCCGGAATAAATAATGGTACTCCAGGTGATATCATGTGATGATCCCTGTTCCCAGGCTTCTCCGCCCATCGGTGATATAAGGAGGATAGTTGGTACAAGCGGGAAGTTCTCAGCTCCCGGAGAACCCAGATTAGCCTGCAGACTGGCAGCCCAGTTTTCTCCAAGGGAATTATCAAGGTCAGGATCGAGAAGTGAAAGGGAGGGGCCGTTGCCAGCAGGCTCGGTTGGCCAAGGCGCAGTAGTTAGAAATGGTACATGATCTGCCTGAATCCTTCCAAGGTTATATAGATTGGCATCATCCCCATTATTGTTGAAACTCCAGTCTGTTTGCGCGGCACCATCCAGATCAGGTGTGAATGGGAAACTACCGCTTGTATAAATGGAAATGGTATAATACTGCCCGGGGCTTAGTATTGTACCTGTCGGGATGGCTGCCGGTATATCACTTGTATTGTCATCCTGCACATACCATCCGGAAACATTAATATCGCCGGTCGTATTATTGTAAAGTTCGATCCATTGCTCATCTGCTCCCGGTGAATCGTACATGATTTCATTGATCACGACTCCTGTGGGATCGGGGCCTTCACCTGTGACCAGTACATTGTCCACTTCCCAGGTAGCTGAATTTGAAGCTGTCGAGTTATAGACGAAAGCCAGGTAAACAGCTGTTCCGCTAACACCCGAAAGGTCAATATTTCCTGAAGGAGTCCATGTCCATCCGCCCGCTGAGAGTATCGGAGAAAGGTCAGTCCACGAGGCAGTTACCGGGTTGCCACCACCATCATAGTCAGTAGAATATTTCACTACAAGGTCGGGTCCGGTGAAATTCATGGCCGTGTAAAAAGTAAGATTTTCATTGGTATAAGCGTTGAGGTTCATACGTGGTGAGATCAGCCAATCTTCGTTCTCATTGGATCCACCTGAACATCCCGACATCTTTGCACAATCTGAGCCTCCAACACCATAATCATCAATTACCCACTCCTGGGCGCCGGTAACACTGACGGTTTTCCATGCCATCCAGCTCCAGTCGAAGTCTTCATACATCACTACTGAAGTAGTGGTAGCTGTTGCTGTGGGTGCTGTGCCGTCGGTTTTAAAATCGATGTCTGTTCCGCTATTGGTGTATGGATATATCGCAAAGTAATACAAGGTATTGGTAGCCAGGTTTGCGAAAGTATAGGCTTCCTGTCCGTAGTTCACGTTTTTGGCGCCTGCCCCATCGCTTAAATCCAAATCGTCTGCAACCGGGGTGCCATCCACCGGGGCAACAATATTATCCTGATCACTGATAAAGACGATATAGGCACTGGGTAATTGCGCACCGATAGCATCGGTCCATGCCATGTCAACTATGTTGCCCATCGGAGTAGCTGTAAAAGCCGTAGGGTAATTAGTGGGCTCTGGCAAAGGTCCGCCGCCCAGGCTTTGTCCTGTATTTAGTGTACCTGCATTTGAAGTGATTGGTCCGGTCCAGGTGAATGAGCTGTACTGGGTCCCACTGCCGGTGAGTTGTAAGGATTCAGTATCTAATGTAGTTCCACTTTCAGCAACACCAATATCACTGGAAGTGACTCCCCCTGCTGGTCCTCCTACCCCCACAAACGTGCCTTCATAGCTTAGGAACTGCCCCGTAATAAGAGTACCATTGTAGCTGAGTGCCATACCATCAGGTGCACCATTTTGTATTCCGTTCGTAGAATACATAAAATAGTAAAAGGTAAAATTACCAACTGAGCTTCCAACTGTAAACTCATCTAAGGTATTTGTGCGATAAATAGCTGCATTGCCTCCATTATATAGATCAATCTGGAATAGTGACAGTGTATAGCTGCCGGGATTTTCAACAATAATTTCGATCATTTCATTTGCATCGGTTCCCGCATTATCATAATGGATCTCATTGAACCATGCATTCTGCCCATGAAGATTAAGGGCAAAGAGGGCTAGTAAAGCCACTAAAAGTGTAGTGATCTTTTTCATAAATTTAATATTTTAAGGTTAAGTATTACTAAAGATTGCCAAATCCTATAATATACAAATATGATGATTTTTAAGCAAATTGTAAAGAGGGTTGCGTTAAATATTTGTTAACAATGGTGAATAAATACCCTTCGGGAGTGAATAGTGCCTGGTTCCTAGTGCCTAGTGCCAAATTGTATTGAATATTGAATATTGTAAATAAAAAAACCCCCCGAGTACTCGGAGGGCTTAGGATTGTATATGATATAAGAATTATTTCTTATCGTCGGGTGGAACTTCTTCGAAGTCAACATCTGTAACTTCATCCTCACCGGATCCACCACCGGCATTGGGATCACCACCGGCTGTGTCTTGTCCTGCCTGGCCGGCGCCGGGTTGTTCGGTGTTCTGATACATCTCGGAACTAGCGGCCTGCCACAGTGTATTCATTTTTTCCAGTGCTGTGTCGATGGCTTCAATGTCCTGGTTCTTATGAGCTTCTTTCAGCTCAGCCAGAGCGCCTTCAATCTCGGCTTTCTTGTCGGCCGGAAGTTTGTCGCCATATTCTTTCAGCTGCTTTTCAGTTTGGAAAACCATGGCATCGGCGCTGTTCAGCTTATCAACTTTTTCCTTTGCTTTTTTGTCTTCATCGGCATTGGCCTCTGCTTCCTGTTTCATCTTGTTGATCTCTGCCTCAGAAATTCCGGAAGATGCTTCAATGCGGATCTGCTGCGATTTGCCTGTTCCTTTATCTTTGGCAGAAACATTCAGGATACCGTTGGCATCGATATCAAATGTTACTTCGACCTGGGGTATTCCCCTTGGTGCGGGCGGGATCCCGTCGAGGTGGAACCTTCCGATGCTCTTATTTCCGGCAGCCATTGGCCTTTCTCCCTGGAGTACATGGATCTCCACAGAAGGCTGGTTATCTGCAGCAGTTGAGAACGTTTCCGACTTCTTGGTCGGTATCGTAGTATTTGATTCGATCAGCTTGGTCATCACACCACCGAGTGTTTCAATACCGAGCGATAGCGGGGTTACATCAAGGAGTAATACATCTTTAACTTCTCCTGTAAGCACACCACCCTGGATGGCAGCACCGACGGCAACAACCTCATCGGCATTGACCCCTTTGGAGGGCTCTTTGCCAAAGAAATCAGTAACCACTTTCTGTATAGCGGGAATACGTGTTGAACCTCCAACGAGAATTACTTCGTCGATTTCGGAAGCACTTAAACCGGAATCTTTCAGTGCAAGCTTACATGGCTCAATGGTTGCCTGGATATACTTATCGGTAAGCTGTTCGAATTTTGCCCTGCTGAGTTTTCTTACAAGGTGCTTTGGGATGCCGTCAACAGGCATAATGTAAGGAAGGTTGATCTCTGTCTCTGTTGAACTGGAGAGCTCGATCTTTGCTTTTTCAGCAGCTTCTTTCAGCCTCTGCATGGCCATAGGGTCCTTATGCAGGTCAATGCCTTCATCTTTCTTGAATTCTTCGGC
>JAGLYE010000128.1 GCA_023132505.1 Bacteroidales bacterium
AGATCAGCGACAGAAAGTGCTTAATGCCCTGGGCAATTGGCTCGATTGTGAAATTAACTGGTAATTAAAAATATGGTACGATCATTCTCTTCAAAATATTTACGCTCCTCTGTAATTCTGATCATCTTGTTTATTGTATGTTCAGTTGATTTACTGTCAAGGGATGTGTATAAAGCGGTGAGCCGCTATGATTACTATACCACTGAAAAAACAGTGGAGATCGCGGTGTGGATACCCGCTTCAAAGTCAGAATTATCCGTGACGGTAGATATCGTCTTTGAATTTGATCATTTACGCAAAGGAGATAAGGTCACAGCCGGGCAGATCAATATTTTTGACTTTCCGATGGACGGATTCCATACGGGCAACAATGAAGTGACGGTCTCTTACAATGAGAATGGCAAATGGGTCGGCTCAGATAAGGTGAATATAATGATCCGTGAAGACCGGTATAATGCTGTGAAGATAGATCGTGTAAGCGGAGGGCTGATCGTTGAAGGACTGCCATTCATCCCCTTTGGGTTTTATAATTACTCTCCTGTACAAGCAGGCCTGGCAGAGGAGGAGGTAGTAAAGGGCTTCAATATGATGTCGCCTTATCAAACTAACGAGGGCAAAACGCTTAAGGAGCGCAAAGCATACATGGACCGCTGTGCAGCAGTGGGGATGAAGGTCAATTATAATGTGCTGAGCCTGGCAGGAGGTGGAGGTGTTGCCCATGAAAAATATGATAAACTCAGCAAGCATAAACGGCTTAAGATGCTGCGTAAAGAGATAGAGACATTCAAAGACCACCCGGCATTGCTTTCCTGGTATATCAGTGATGAGCCGGTCGGCCAGGGGGTGCCTCCTGACTCATTGCTTAATGCATATAAGCTGATCAAAGAACTGGATCCATATCATCCGATAACGCTTGTTTTTATGAGTCCATGGATGGCAAAGGATTACAGCCATGTGATGGATATTGTGATGGCAGACCCATATCCCATCCCTAATGGAAAGGTGGATGAGGTAGGAGCAACAGCTGCCTTGCTAAATACGGAATTTTTCCTCGATAAGCCGGTATGGATAGTCCCGCAGGCCTTTGGTGGCAATGAATGGTGGGAGCGTGAACCCACCCCGCAGGAACTCCGTGTTATGACCTACCTGGGCATCATTAACAATGCCATGGGCATACAGTATTTCATCCGGCATGGGCTCAATTCTTTTCCCAAATCCACGGTTGCATGGAACGAATGCGGTGCCATGGCCCTGGAAATTGCAGAACTGACACCATACCTGTTTTCTGCTGAACAAGTACTTGAAATTGCTTCTCCTGATATCGACATACAGTTGAAGGGATATCATTTGGAAGGGGCATTTGTGGTTATTGCAGTGAATACTGTCAATAAACCTATGGAATTCAGTTTTACAATTGACGGCTTTGGGTATTCGGGCAGTGCAGCTGTTATGTTTGAAGACAGATATGTAAGTGTAAGACAGGGCAAGGTTGAGGATATTATTGATGCTTACGGAACAAGGGTGTACCGGATCAGATACATGATGACCAAAAGCAAGGGGCCGCGGGTTCACACCAAAAACCTGATCAAGGATCCGAGCTTTGAAAATATTACGGGCTTAGGAATACCGGCCTCCTGCTATGCAAGGCCACAGGGCGATAAAGGGGCAACTTATTTTATCGATTCCAGGATCTCAGCCCGGGGGGCACATTCACTGCGAATGACCACACCAACAGATGGCGAGGGCATCTCATTATCTTTCTATCGCCTGCGCATTGAACCCGGCCATAGCTATACTATGAGTGTTCAGGCTAAGGCAATTCCTTTAAAGTATAGGGATTTGGCGAAAAAAACTTTCTTTCGTAAACTGTGCGGCTGTGGGCCTGATGCAGAGGATTTTCCTTTATTCACAATGTCACTCGGAGATTGTGAGGAATCATTTATCACGGATGGGGAATGGAAAGAGTATTCATTTTCATGTGTGCCGGAACCGGAATTTGGTTCAACGCAAATTTCACCGGTGTTCAAAATGGATGGAAAGGGTACAGCCTGGTTCGACCTGATACAACTATACCCTGATATGGGGATAAAATCCTTTGTGAACAGAAATAGTAATGATATCTCTATCGGCTTAAATACGGTACATCAGGATGCAAAGATATTCTATACACTCGATGGCACTGAACCGACAGAAGCATCAGAACCATTTCGCGGAATCTTTAAAATTAATACTTCCTCAACCGTTAAAGCCATTGCATATAAGGATAGCAGGCGGGTAGGATATATCGAAAGATATTTCGTTGTGAGCTTTGCCACAGGACGTTATGTTGAATATAAGCATAAGTATTCTTCTAAATATGATGCCGGGTATAAAGATGGATTAGTTGATGGCATCCTGGCTGCTTCCGACTACAAGGATGGCAAATGGCAGGGTTTTGAGGGCGACAACCTGGATGTAGTGATCAATCTTAAGAGCATCAAAAGCGTCAGGGAAATTGAACTTCGATTTCTTAAGGATCATGCTTCCTGGATCTTTCTTCCTGCCGGGATAAAGATACTTTGGTCAGCTGATGGCAATGAATATTTTGAGTTCAATGGGGAGAGGTCGCTATCTACTACGGATAATATAAATATTTATACTTACACAAATAGTGAAGGTGCCGGTGCGAGATATATCCGCATTGTAGCTAAAAACACAGGAAGCTGTCCCGAAGGCCATCCCGGTGCCGGGGGCAAGGCCTGGCTGTTCACTGATGAAATAATCATACAATGAAAAAAATACTTTATTGCATTTTTGCTGCCTTCACCGGCATATTGCTTATGAGCAACCCACTCCTGGCAGATCATTATGAACTGCTTTCACCCGACGGGATGATCCGGGTAGAGGTTGAAACCGGCGATATACTTGAATATGCCGTTTTTTATGATGATATGCAGATAATTGTCCCTTCAGAAATTTCTTTGCATACCGAGAAACATGGCGTCTTTGGAATCAAGACCCGTGTTAAATCCGTCAAAAGAAGGTCTGTAGATCAGATACAAATTCCTGTCGTGAAACAGAAATCGGCAGAGGTAAGGGAGCAATTCAATGAAATGAAGATATTGTTCAAGGGGAACTATTCCCTTTGTTTCAGGGCATATAATGAGGGTGTGGCCTATCGCTGGGAGAGTTCCATTAAGGATGGGTTGATCATTGTTTCGGAGGAAGCAAATTTCAGCTTTGCAAAGAACTATATGAGCTGGTTTCCCGAGGAAGAAAGTATGTTCAGCCACCAGGAAAGGGAATATCTGCAGCTTCCCCTGGAGGAGATCACTTATGAGCGATTTGCTTCAACCCCTATGCTGGTTGATATTGCCGGCGGTCCCAAAGTAGTAATCAGTGAAGCTGATCTGCAGGACTATCCCGGCATGTTTATGCAGGGTGCCAATACGGCATGGACCCTTAAAGGAAAGTACCCACGTGTTGTGCTTGAGGAAGATAAACGGAACGACAGGGATGTGGCGCCCGTGAAAAGAGCCGATTACATTGCTTTAGTAACAGGTGCACGCACTTTCCCCTGGCGTGTGATCGCCATCGCCCCTGAAGATGGTGACCTGATCACCAACCAGATGATCTTCCTGCTGTCAGAACCCTCCAAAATAGAAGATCCATCGTGGATCCGGCCCGGAAAAGTTGCCTGGGACTGGTGGAATTACAACAATATCTATAATGTAGATTTCGAGGCAGGCATTAACACAGAAACATATAAATATTACATCGACTTTGCATCAGCCAATAACATCGAATACATTATTCTGGATGAGGGATGGTATGAACTCGGTGACCTCACCGCCATCAACCCTGATATTGATATGCAGGAGTTGCTGGATTATGGTAAAGAGAAGAATGTAGGACTGATACTCTGGGTAGTATGGAAAACCCTTGATGATCAACTGGAAGATGTAATGCCTGTTTTTGAAGAATGGGGAATCGCCGGATTGAAAGTCGATTTTATGCAACGCGACGACCAGTGGATGGTAAACTACTATTGGAGAATTGCAGAAGAAGCTGCCAGGAGAAAATTCCTCGTCGATTTCCACGGGAGCTATAAGCCCGCAGGCCTGCACCGCACCTGGCCCAATGTGATCACACGTGAAGGCGTGCGCGGCATGGAATGGGGTAAATGGGGCGATAAAGCCTCCCCTGAAATGGCTGTTACACTGCCATTCATAAGGATGTTTGCCGGTCCGATGGACTATACGCCGGGGGCCATGCTTAATGCTACCAAAGAGGACTTTGAAGCTGTATTTGCCACGCCTATGAGTCAGGGCACAAGGGCCCACCAACTTGCCATGTATGTGGTATTTGAAAGCCCGCTGCAGATGCTGGCCGACAACCCCACACACTATCTTAATGAACCCGAATGCATGCAATTTCTGTCAAAAGTGCCTTCAGTATGGGATGAAACTATCGTTTTGGATGCAAAACTTGGCGAATATGTAGTCATAGCACGCAGAAACGGGCATGAATGGTATATCGGGGCTATGACCAACTGGGATACCAGGGAAATTAAGATCGGTCTTTCCTTCCTTGGCGATACAAGATATGAAGCCACTATTTGGAAAGACGGCCCCAATGCGCACCGGAATGCTCAGGATTTTATCAGGGAAAACTTTATCATCGATAAGAATACAAAACTTGAGATAAAGCTTGCCCCGGGCGGGGGATTTGCCGGCATCTTTACTGTAGTAAAGTTTTAGCCCTATTCCCTTGTCAATTGATGATTCTGGTTAAATTTGCAAACCATACTTATTTAAAAAACTAAATATTTCCATGGAAGACAGAAAGAACAACTACCTCATCCCCATCATCATCATTGGATTCCTGTTTTTTATTTTCGGCTTTGTCACCTGGTTGAATGCCACGCTGATCCCATATCTGCGTATAGCATGCGAACTAACCGTATTTGAATCATTCTGGGTGACCTTTGCGTTCTATATCTCTTATTTTGTGATGGCACTGCCATCTTCATATGTACTGAAAAAAACGGGCTTTAAGAACGGGATGTCGGTGGGCCTTATCACTATGGCTGTCGGGGCACTGGTTTTCATTCCGGCAGCAATGACCAGAACCTATGGAATGTTTCTTACCGGGTTGTTCATACAGGGAACAGGCCTTGCCATCCTTCAAACTGCATCCAATCCTTATGTGACCATCCTGGGACCCATCGAGAGTGCCGCGAAGCGGATAAGCATCTTGGGCGTGGCTAATAAATTTGCCGGCATCCTGAGTCCGATCATCCTGGGGGCGATACTTCTTGAAGGCGCTGATGAGCTTACAGCACAGCTTGAGGACATGAATGCGTTTAGTCGGATGGTCATGCTTGACAACCTCGCAATGAAGGTGATCAATCCATATATCGTCATAGCCATCGTGCTGGTATTTCTGGCAGGATTGATACGCTTCTCATCACTGCC
>JAGLYE010000129.1 GCA_023132505.1 Bacteroidales bacterium
AATTCAAGACCATCACCACCGTTGATGAAAACAGCCCTGCCATAAGATGCATCCTTGATGCAGCCCGGGGAGAAGGTATCAAAACTATAGGTGTTCAGCATGGCAATATCCACGATCTCCACCCGGCATATCTATATACAGTGGCCGACAGTAAGCGAAAAGCCTTTCCTGATCACAGCCTGGTTTGGGGTGAATTCTGGAAGGAATTCCTTATCGGGAAAGGTAATTATAAGGCTGATTCACTGAAGATCAGCGGGCAGATACGGACGGATGTCATTCCAAAACTAAAAGCAGCGGGAATAGGAAAAAAAGAAATATTTCCGGAATTAACCAATGATGACAAGCTTATCGTATTTGCTTCACAGCCGCAGCGGGACCCACAATTAAGGCGGCGTGCTGCAGAAGATGTGATGAAAGCCGTAAAAGCCACCCCCGACGGTTTCCTGCTCATAAAACTGCATCCCAACGAGAAAAACGACAGTAATTATTACGCAAACATTGCAAAAGAAATTGGCCTTGAGCGTATAATGATCACATTGTCGGTAGACCTGTACCTGCTGATATCCGTTTGTGACATCCTTATCACCTGTTTCTCTACTGTGGGAACAGAAACAATTTATTTTGGGAAGCCCCTGATCATTCTCGACCACCTGAAGCAAGACATTCAAAATTATCACAAAGAAAGTGTAGCCTTTCAGGCAAGTAATGACAAAGAACTTGAAAATCACATCGCTAATATATTAAGCGGGAAAACAAGTATCGACAAAGAAGCCTGTGAACGATTCATCTCAAAATACGCATTCGATATTGACGGGAAGGCGTCGGAAAGGGCGATTGGGTTTATACGGGGATTGTGAGATTGGGAGATTGGGAGACTGGGAGATGGGGAGAGAGGGAGATGGGGAGAGAGGGAGAGAGGGAGAGAGGGAGAGTAGATAAGTGGGTCAGATATTTGAGAGATACAGTTGAATGGCTTTTTCCAGTAAACCCTGCTCTGACAGGTATTTTTCGACGAATTCCCTGAACACTCCTTCACCGCCTTTTTTTTCGAGCACCCAGCCGGCATGCTTTTTTACATATTCAGGTGCATCGGAAGGGGTAGCACTTAATCCGACTGCATCCAGAACGGGGATATCAATAATATCGTCGCCAATAAATGCAACCTCGGCAAGTTCAATCTGTTTTTCTTCACAAAGCTTTTTCACTACTGAGAGTTTATCCCTGACCCCCATAAACAGAAGATCTATGCCCAGCTTTTTTGCTCGTCGGGACACAATCTCGGTATCCTCACCGGTAATGATGCCAACGGGGATATCCAGCATCCTCAGGAATAATACACCGGCACTGTCGGAGGTATTGAATTTTTTCAATTCATTTCCTTCATTATCGTAATACATGCCGCCGTCAGTAAATACGCCATCAATATCGCTCAGGAAAAGCTTGATCTCTTTCATTTTATCATGTGTTTGTAAATGATCTCGTCTTTGGGAATTTCTTGTTTAGTTACTTTACCTATTAAATTACCCCTTTCGTCCCATTTGAAGCCATCTCCGGGGCTCAGCATGTGAAGATCCTCTTCCATGATGGTCTCACCCTTCATGATGTCCCTTACCGAAGCCACAGAGCGTTCGAGCTTTACTTTCGTTTCAGCAACAGATTCAGAAATGAACATGCTTTCTTCACCCATTGATTTTTCAACATTGCGAATGTCCCTGACCATCCTCCAGACCCCTTCGGTCCCCAGGGAACCCTGCTGGTCTGTTCCTTTCATATCCCGGTCGAGGGTGATATGTTTCTCAATGATCTTTGCCCCCAGAGCAACAGCTGCCACAGGAACAACGATACCAATGCTATGATCCGAATAACCAATAGTGAAATCGGGGTACTCCTTCAACAGGTATGTAATGGTGTTCAGGTTGATATTTTTGTATTCCGAGGGGTATTGTGACAGGCAATGAAGGATGGAGACATTGCTGTGGCAGGCAGTAATCACATCCAGGGCATTATCCAGTTCCGGCTTCCCTCCCATTCCTGTTGAAAGGATCATGGGAATTTTAGTCTCAGCCATGGCAGCAAGCAAAGGCAGGTTGGTCAGGTCGCGGGAAGCTACCTTCAGTCTGTCGGGTTCAAAATGCCTGAACATCGACAGACAGCCCCTGGCACATAGTGTTTCGACAAAGTCAAGGCCTTTTTCTTTTGCATATTTATACAATTCAAAGTGCTGCTCATCATCGAGTTCGAGAAAGGAACGGTGCTCACCATAGGTTTTCCCAAATGAGTGCGGGCCGGTATAGGGGCGCTTCATCTCACTTTCGGAAAGTTCCTCAGCCAGGTCACGCTTGGTAAACTTGACTGCATCCATGGGCTTAAGGTACTCTCCAAAGAGCTCATCCTCAACCGGTTCAGCGACTGCATCGATCAGCTTTTTAGCAATATCAACAGAACCATTGTGGTTCTGGCCAATCTCGCCTATGATATAAGTTGCATCCATAAAACAGCAAAGATAAGTGCTATTTGGTATATTTCTTTATCTGGTCTTTCATGATATCCAGGTAGTGAGTGTTCTTTTCCAAAAAATCCACAATATTGGGGGTATTGAAAGCAATCCCCTGCATTTTCATCTCATAATAGATCTCTTTGCCCATATTAAAATCCTCAACATCGTCGATTGTCAGCCTGATGTCTTTTCTGCCATAAACCAATTCCGGAGCATCCACCCATTTTATCCTGAATTTGTCAGGATGATCATAAATGTAATTGGTTACGTGCTCGTAGTAGAGTTTTTTGCCCGTCTCCTCTTTTATTTTTTTCAGACTTTTCAGGCTCACCACTTCCCCCCACAATCCCAGGTGGCTTTTTATGGATGGGATGTTTCCTGCCACGCTGTATGCTATATAATCAAAAGCCTCTCCTTCTGCATGATCAAGCAGCTTCATGGTACCGGCAACATCCAGGAAAGGATTGTCGGCACAGATCCTGATGATATGACTAAAATTAAATTTCTCAGCAGTCAGTATAAAGCGCCCAAGCACATCCTCCTCAGTACCCCTGAAACAATCAACTTCCATATTCCCTGCCACCTTGCACAGAACATCATCATCACCATTGGTTGAAGTTGCCAAAACCACCGGGATATCCTGTGAATTGGTTTTTAAATTATTCAGAATGATCTCAATAATGGCATTGGTCCGGTCAAAAGGCAATACCACCTTAAACGGAAGGCGCGATGAGCCTGTGCGGGCCTGTATGATGATGCCGGTTTTCAAGATATCAGTTGATTTTGAAAACAAATATCGGGATTTCTTGCTGATCTTTTAGAAACCTGTCATATTTTTGAAATTTTATACTTCCCTATTTCTCCTTATATTTGCACATCTCATGTATTAATTAAAACCTTATTTTGAACGAATATCAGCCAAATATTGTCTTCGCCGGTGCCGGATCCATCGGCACTGCAATAGGAAATACCCTGGCCAGGGCCGGTCATCATGTTACACTCTATACTATTGAGGGGCATGTCGCCCAAGCCATCAATGAGCAGCAGATCAACCCGGATTATTTTCCCAATGCTCCATTGAACGAAAAGCTGGCAGCCACTACTGAAATTAAGGATTTACATCAGGCTGATGTGCTTTTTCTTGCTATCCCATCCATTATTACTGTTGATTTTATTCTTCAGAATAAGGAAATCATTCGCAATGACACCGTTTTGGTCAACCTTGCCAAAGGTTTCGGCTGCGGCAATATGACGATCACGGCCTGCCTGGAAAAAATGATCGAAAATCCGGTCTGCACAATGAAAGGGCCCACCTTTGCCAGAGAGGTTATGAACGGCGCACCCACTGCCATGACCTTTGCAGCCACCGATGAGAAGCTGTTTGATCAGATCCGCCAAATTTTTAGTAACACCACCATCTTCCTCGACTACACCACTGACGTAGAAGGTGTTGAATACCTCAGCATACTGAAGAACATTTACGCCATCATTCTTGGCATCATAGATGCACATTTTGACTCCCCAAACCTGAGGTTTCTCGTATTAACCAGGGCTTTTGATGAAATGCGCAGGATTTTGTTAAGATCTGGCGGCAAAGAGAAATCAATGTTCCGTTACAGCGGATATGGCGATTTCAGCCTCACCGCACTGAACGACCTCAGCCGTAACCGTACCCTGGGCTTGCTCATCGGTAAAGGATTTTTCACAAAAGATATTTCCGATAAAGTCGTGCTTGAAGGAAAGATGGCTGTGAGCACTTTTTGTGAGGAGATCCTGGACGAATCCGACAAAAAAGAGTTTCCGCTGATCTTCGAACTGAACAAGATCTTTAAGAATAATTACGACATGTCATCTTTTGTCGGAAACATCCTTGGCAAGGCCCGGTAGCATAATAAAAAGGAGAAATAACTGTTATATTCGCATTAAATATATGGCTTTATGATAAAAGGGAAGAAGATCTTACTGCTGGCCCCCCATCCCGACGACCCTGAATATGCATGCGGTGGCAGCATTGCCCGTTGGAGCAAGGAAAACGAACTTTTTTACATGGCTTTTTCACCCTGTAACATATCCCTTCCCGACGGCTTTCCGGAAAACATTTTATATGAAGAGCTCCTTGCTTCTGCAAAGGTACTTGGGATTGCAAAGGGTAACATCACAACCTTCGATTTTCCTGTCAGGAGGTTTCCCGAACATCGTCAGGATATCCTCGAAGAAATGGTCATGCTAAGAAAAAGCATCCATCCTGATATCGTGCTTATGCCGAATTCAAACGATATCCACCAGGACCATAAAGTGATCTATGAAGAAGGTGTGCGCGCCTTCAAGCACTGCAGTCTGCTGGGCTATGAACTGCCATGGAATAACCTGCAGTTCACTTCAAATTTTCATGTAACTCTCAGCAAAGATGACTTAGCCATTAAATGGGAAGCCATTGCTTCTTACAAATCACAGGAGATCAGGGCTTATAAATCAGAAGACTTTTTTGAAGGGCTGGCCCGTGTAAGGGGATTGCAGGTTGGAAGCGAATTTGCTGAAGCTTTTGAACTGATCCGGTGGATCCTATAGTTTATCCTTTATTTCTTTAACCAATTTCCTGCTGGCCGCGTCATTGACCCCGGCGATATCCTGTATGGCCCAGTTAGGGTCAAATGGGATCATGTCGTAAAGGGAATTATCCGGATCGATCAGCACAAAGCTGTTCCTGTTGGCATCGATGGTGATGATGCAGTCGTCAAAGGGAGCCGAATTCTGCAACCACTCCAGGCTTGCCAGCTCATCAGGTTTTCCGGGCAGATTGACAAATGAGAGTCTGTTATCCCGGCTAAAGACCAGTTCACCTGTGGCTGTGCTTGTTGCCATGTACTGATTACGATAATTCCTGCCACCATGCGGGCTTTTCATGCCATCCAGGATACGTTCGCATGAACCGTCATTCATGTCGATGCGAT
>JAGLYE010000013.1 GCA_023132505.1 Bacteroidales bacterium
TGTAATAAAGCCCACGAAATATCCGGGATGCTATTTGTTATAATATCCAGGAAACGTTTTTCAGCTTTGCCTGCAGGGATTGAGTCCGGAAAGTGCTTCAGGGTAATCAGGCGTGCATATGTAGTGCCTCCTACAATTAGGGCAGGTGATCCAGGTGTATATACTCTGAGGTCGCCCATGACATATTCAATATATGCTGTTGCCCCGGTTGAATCATGCAATATGAGCCTGAAAGGCCATCCGCATTCAAGGTCTAAATCATCAAATATCCTAATGTCCCAAATGGCAAGTAAGGCAGTATCGATACATTTAAAATGATCTATGAAGAAATTAATGCTTAATGATGCTGCGATGGGAATGTGCTCCTTGTCTTTTTCAGGCAGCCGACTGTTCTTAAGAAACATGAGCGATGCTGAAAACCCATGCTTATTCATCCCCTCAAAAACAAGCCCTTGAGAAGTTCTCAGGTAAATATTATTGTATTTAACGGTCCATTCAAAGTGATGACGCTTATTAACATCATCAGGAGATGAACGCTCTATTCCGGAAGGACAAAACGCTATTTGTGCATTATTCATTAATCCGGAACCAGGCATAGTGATAGAAAACGGGATGCTGTCATCAGGTAAGAGGTCAGTGCCCGATTCGTAATCCCATTCATCACAATTCATTCTTTGTTGGGCATGAATAAAGGCCGGATTCAACAATACAATTAATAATGTATAAACCAATGCTAATCGCATATCACAAAAATACATGATATTTTATTGAAAACTAACATTCATAAAATCAGCGCCTTACGAATGAACAGTTAAATCATTTTAATAAATACTTGACATGGATAAAAAACTAATATACATTTGTCCAATCGGTTTAACTAAATGGTTAACCCGAACGATTAAACTAATTGGTCAAGAGTATGACAGATAAGAAAATCAGTACTGAGGAGAATATTCTGGAGATTGCGAGAGAAGTTTTTATACAAAACGGGTACGATGGAACCAGCATGCAAATGATTGCTGATGCAGCCGGGATCAACAAATCCCTGCTCCACTATTATTACAGGAGTAAAGAGAAATTATTTGGCCGGATATTTTCAAAAGTCTTTGGCCAGTTTGTTCCGCAGCTTGGTGTGGTCTTTATGTCAGATATGTCGATAGAGGAAAAAATCTATGCCTTTACGGAACAATATATTGATGTCTTTATCGAGAATCCACTGGTTCCGATTTTTGTAATGCAGGAACTGAGTAAGAACCCTCAACATTTGGTAGGGCTCATCAGGGAAGCGGGAATCAATCCAGAGATCATGATTGAGAGTATCAGTAAAGCATTAGAAAAGGAGGACATGCAATTGAAAGATCCGCGGCACTTCCTGGTTAATATGATTGGATTATGTGTTTTCCCCTTTGCTGCGCGGCCCTTAACACAAAGAATGATCTTTAACAATGATGAAGATGCTTATCATAACTTCCTGTTAGAGCGAAAAAAAGAAGTCCCTGAGTTCATTATAAATGCAATTAAAAAAGGATGAAACGGACAATATTTATCGTGGGTTTGTTTATTGCCGGATATGGATATGCCCAGGTTCCGGATACCCTGACCCTTGGCATGTGTCATGAGCTGGCTATCAGCAGCTATCCTGCTGCCGAACGGACCGGTATATTATCTTCAGCCAGTGAAATTCAGCAAAAGAAACTGAATGCAAATTACCTTCCACAGGTGCAGATCAACGGACAGGCCAGCTATCAGTCGGATGTGACCAGAGTCGACGTAGAAATACCGCCTTTTTATATTCCTCCCCCAATAGATATTGAGGTTACACCAACACCTTTGAATACACCTGTGCCACCCAATGACCAATACAAATTCACCATGGATGTTTACCAGGTGTTCTATGATGGTGGCATCACAGCTAAGCAGAAAAAGGTTGATATGGCCGGCTATGAGATCGAGAAACAAAGGGTAGAAATAGAACTTCATAGGCTGAAGGAGAACATTAACACTGTATTTTTCAGCATCATCCTTATGCAGGAAAATGAAAAGCTATTGGAGGTTCTTCTTGATGAACTGAATAATAAGCTAAATGATGTAAAAGCTGCTGTGGAGTATGGTGTGGCCCTGTCTTCCGACCGGGATGTATTAAGGGCCGAGATAATAAAGGTGGAGCAACAAATGGAAGAAACAACAATTCAGAAACAAACTTTTGTAAGGATACTTTCTGAATTGATCTCAGAGGACCTGCCGGTTGCAATAACTCTTGAAATGCCTGAAAATGCAATATCATCCATGGCTATTGATCCCGCCCGCCCTGAATTACAAATGTATGATATGCAAAAATCCCTGTTAGAGGACAGTAAGGATCTTATTACAAGTACCTGGATGCCGAAGTTCTCCGGCTTTGGCCAGTTGGGATACGGTAACCCGGGCCTGAACTTTCTGGAGGATAAATGGACCCCCTATTACATTGTTGGTGCACGTTTAAGCTGGCAGATATGGAACTGGAACCAGAACAAAAAGGACAAGCAGATTCTTGGCCTGCGCCAGGACCTTGTCGACAGGGAAAAGGAAACCTTTGACAAGAACCTGAACATTGCCCTGGAACAACATCATGCTGACATGCGAAAGTATGAAAGCCTGATTATAAAGGACTGGGAAGTGATCGAACTGAGAATTAACATTTCCCAAATGGCTTCGTCACAATATGATAACGGGGTGATCACCTCGTCGGATTATGTAAGCCGGCTCAATGAAGAAGCTCAGGCAAAACTGAACCTGGAAGTGCACAGGGTGAAGTTGGCTAAGGCCAAAGTTGATTATCTCACAACATTAGGAATTCTTTAATATAACAAATAATGAAAAAGATTTTTTGGATCATAATTGTTTCAACCGGAATTTATGCATGTAGCAATAGCAATGACAAAGCAGATGCCTATGGGAATTTTGAAACAACGGAAGTTATGGTTTCAGCTATGGCCCAGGGAGAAATATTTTCGCTTAATATAGAGGAAGGGCAGGTGTTGGCTCAGGGAGAAATAATCGGGCAGATTGATACGACTGACCTTTTCCTCAAAGAACAACAATTGATCAAAAGCATTGCTGCCGTGAGAACAGGCCTGATTACTATTAATGCCCAGATGAATGTTCAACTGCAACAGAAGAAGAACCTGATGGTGGATAAAAACAGGCTGGATAATCTATTTAAGGAAGGAGCGGCAACACAAAAGCAACTTGACGACATCAATGGAACAATCGACCTGCTTGAAGCCCAGATCATGGCCACGAAATCGCAAAAACAACAGGTCCTGGCCGAAATATCCATTATCGATATACAGATAGAGCAGGTACAGGAGGCATTATCGAAATGTTGCATAAACAGCCCTGTATCAGGCACAGTACTTATAAAATATGCCGAAGCCGGTGAGGTAGCTGCAATGGGCAAACCCTTATTTAAGATTGCCGATCTTAGTGAGATGAAACTAAAGGTTTATGTGAGTGGCAACCAGCTGCCGCATATTAAGATTGGCCAGGAGGTAGAGGTGCAAATTGATAAAACCAAAAAGGAGAATACCAAACTGAACGGAACTGTCAGCTGGATATCGTCAACGGCAGAGTTTACCCCCAAAACAATACAAACAAAAGATGAAAGGGTGAACCTGGTTTATGCAGTGAAGATATTGGTCCAAAACGACGGATCCATCAAAATCGGTATGCCGGGTGAAGTTAACTTTTAAATGTATCTTAGTTTTTTAATGAATACTAACTTAAACAATGATTATGAAAAAAATCAGGATTTTATTAATGGTGATTGCGGCTGGATTATTCACTGCCGCTAATGTTTCAGCGCAGGACTATCAGACTGATGACCTCCTTGGGGTGTGGCTGAATGAAGATGAAGATGCCCATATTGAGATCTTCAAAGAGGGTGATCTGTATTATGGCAAGATCATCTGGCTGAAATTTCCCATTGATGATGAAACTGGTAAGCCAAAACTTGACAAGCACAATCCGGACCCTGAATTGCAGAAACGTCCCTCCCTGGGCATTATGCTCCTCACCGATTTTGAATGGGACGAAGATAATGAATGGGATGAAGGGGATATATATGATCCCAAAAGTGGTAAATCCTATAGCAGTTATATTATTATGAAAGAATATGACCGGTTAAAGATCAGGGGATACATAGGGATATCACTTATCGGGAAGACAACATATTGGACGCGTGTAAAAGAATAAGCAGACTAATAAATATATGATAGTTGCTGGTTACTGGTATCCAGTATCCAGTATCCAGCATCTCACTAATGAGCACACCATCTGTTATAATTAAAAACCTATCCAAATCGTATGGTAAGGTTGAAGCTATCAGCGACATTTCCCTCACTGTGGATAAGGGAGAGATTTTTGGCTGTATTGGTCCTGATGGGGCAGGAAAGACCACTTTATTCAGGATACTGGTAACATTATTGGTCCCTGATAATGGAAGTGCCTCGGTAGAAGGCTATGATGTGGTAAGTGATTTTAAGAAGATAAGGAAGATCGTTGGCTATATGCCGGGGCGCTTTTCACTTTACCAGGACCTTTCAGTTGAAGAGAACCTGAAATTCTTCGCCAGTAGCTTTAAAACTACCATTGAAGAGAACTACTACCTTATCGAGGATATTTACAAGCAGATCGAACCCTTTAAAAAAAGACTGGCAGGGAAGCTCAGCGGGGGGATGAAGCAGAAACTTGCGCTTTCATGTGCCTTGATCCATAAACCTGAAATTCTTTTTCTGGATGAACCCACCACGGGAGTGGATGCAGTTTCACGCAAAGAATTCTGGGATATGCTGAAACGCCTTAAGGAATGGGGGATCACAATTATGGTTTCCACTCCTTATATGGATGAGGCTGCATTATGCGACCGGGTTGCCCTGATGCAGGACGGGGAGATTATGAGCATCAATACTCCAGCAGGTATTATTAATGCACATAAGAAACCCCTTGCATCGGTCAGGACAAATAATATGTTCAAACTGGTAGAAGACCTGCTATCGATGAATGATTGTCACTCAGCATATCGCTTCGGGGCATCTGTTCATTTTACACCTAAGAGCGATCAGCTTAAAACGGAAGTATTGCTGCAAAATCTCAGGAAGTTGGGCCATAATGATATTGAAGTGGCTCCTATAAGCCCGGAGATAGAGGATTGTTTTATGGAACTGATGACGATCGCGTAAAATGGATATGGAAGACTATATCATCCGGGTAGAAAATCTCACCAAAAAATTCGGGAGCTTTACGGCGAACGATAATCTTAGCTTTTTTGTAAGGAAAGGTGAAGTGTTTGGGTTTCTGGGGGCCAATGGTGCCGGCAAGACCACTGCTATTCGAATACTCTGTGGATTGCTGAAGCCGACATCAGGGAACATAGAAGTGGCCGGTTATGATGTATCCCGTCAATCGAATAAGGTAAAGAAGAATATTGGTTACATGAGCCAGAAATTTTCCCTGTATGAAGACATGACAATCAAGGAGAATTTTCGCTTTTACGGAGGGATATATGGTATGTCGGGAAAAGCAATCAGGGAGAAAACGGAACACTATTTACACAAGCTGGGACTGGAGAAAGAGAAAAACACTGTGATCAGTTCCCTCCCCCTTGGCTGGAAGCAAAAGCTGGCTTTTTCTGTGGCCATAATGCATGATCCCAGGATCATCTTCCTGGATGAGCCCACGGGAGGCGTGGACCCGATTACCCGTCGGCAATTCTGGGAAATGATATATGAGGCAGCTGCATCAGGCATTACGGTATTCGTAACAACACACTACATGGACGAGGCAGAATATTGCCAACGCGTATCCATCATGGTAGATGGCAGGATTGAAGCACTTAACACTCCTGAAAAACTCAAAGAACAATTCAGGGTTGACTCAATGGAAGATGTTTTTATAAAGTTGGCGAGGGGGCAACAATGAAAGGATTCATCATAAAAGAATTCTATCATATCTTTCGGGATGTACGAACGATGGTGATCCTGTTTGGAATGCCTGTTGTGCAGGTGCTGATCTTCGGTTTTGCCATCTCTACAGAGATCAAAGATGCTGAGATCGCCATCCTGGATTACTCCAGGGATAATATGAGCCTCGAACTGAGCAACAAGATCATATCTTCGGATTATTTTATATTATCTGAGAACCTGGAAGATGAAAGCCAGATTGAAAAGGTGTTTCAAGCCGGAAAGGTGAAAGAGGTGATCATCTTTGGTGATCATTTTGCCCGAAACCTGGAAAAAGAACAAAGTGCTTCCATTCAGATCATTGCTGATGCCTCCGATCCCAACACTGCAAACCTTCTGGTAAACTATACCACAGGGATCATTAGAAATTACATGGCAGAGAAAATGGGAGAACAAGGAATGCCCATCGAGATCAAAACTGAATATAAAATGCTTTTTAACCCTGAACTTAAAAGCGTGTTTATGTTCATCCCGGGGACCATCACCGTTTTGCTGATGCTTGTATCGGCCATGATGACATCCATATCCATTGCCCGTGAAAAAGAACTAGGTACCATGGAAGTATTGCTGGTATCACCTCTAAAGCCTATTCAGATTGTTTTGGGTAAAGTAATACCTTATGTAGTACTTTCTTTTGTCAACGCCATAACCATCTTATTACTGGCTTTCTTTGTATTTGGCATGCCGGTGCAGGGGAGCGTGATCTTGTTGCTGGCGGAAAGCCTGCTGTTTATAATTATGGCCCTTGCGTTAGGGATCTTTATTTCAACCGTGTCCAACAGTCAGCAAACAGCCATGATGCTTTCCATGTTTGCCCTGATGCTGCCAACGATCCTGCTTTCGGGCTTTATTTTTCCGATCGAGAACATGCCGGAAGTACTTCAATGGTTATGCAATTTGATGCCAACTAAATGGTTTATCATCATCGTAAAGGATATCATGCTCAAAGGGGTCGGACTTGCACATATATGGCAGGAAACCCTGATCATCATCGGAATGACTATTCTATTTATTGGCTTGAGTATCAAGAAATTTAAAATCAGACTGGAATAAGGTATGAGGACCATATTATTCATATTGCAAAAAGAATTCATACAGATCTTCAGGAACAAGACCATGCTGCCGATCATTTTTGTGGTTCCTCTCGTGCAACTGATGGTATTATCCTACACCGCTACCTTTGAGATTAAAAATGTGAACTTGTTTATTGTGGATCAGGACAACAGTCCGGCTTCCCGCAACCTGGCATCGAAATTCAAGGGGTCTCCTTTTTATACAGTGGTTGATTTCTCAGTGTCTTATATAGTGGCTGAAGAAGCCCTCATCAACAATAAAACTGACCAGATTCTTCAGATACCCCCGGGCTTTGAGAAAGGGATAATTTCACATAAGGAGTCAAACCTTCAGGTAACGACTAACGCTATAAACGGCAGCGCAGCCAGCCTGATGAGTGCATATGCGCTTTCCATCATCAAGGATTATAACAGCAATATCATCGTGGAGCAATTAGGCTTGCGTCATCCCCCTGACCCAATACGGATCAGCAGTGCGTTCTGGTATAACCCGGAGCTTAATTATTTCACTTATATGGTGCCGGGCATTCTGGTGTTGCTTGTAACAATCATCAGCGCTTTTCTTTCAGCAATGAATATTGTACGGGAAAAGGAAATTGGAACCATTGAACAGATAAATGTCACCCCTATCAGGAAATACCAGTTCATCGTGGGCAAACTGATCCCTTTCTGGTTCATTGCCCTTTTTGAGCTTGCTTTTGGACTCATCCTGGCAAAATTGATGTTTGATATTCCGATGCTTGGCAGCCTGGGCCTGATTTTTTTCGTGGCAGGCGTTTACATACTGGTAACACTTGGTTTGGGACTGCTAATTTCTACCCTGACCAACACCCAGCAACAGTCCATGTTCCTCACTTATTTTTTCATGATCATTTTTATCCTGATGAGTGGCCTCTTCACTCCTGTTCAAAGCATGCCTGAGTGGGCCCAGTGGTTGAACAAGCTAAACCCCATTGCCTATTTCATAGATGTGATGCGTATGGTATTGCTAAAGGGATCGGTATTCAGTGATATCTCAAAACAGTTCTTTTCGCTGTTGGGACTGGCGGTATTGCTGAATATGCTGGCGGTATGGAGATATAGGAAAGTTGCTTAACTCTCTCAATTCAGTTTTATTTATTACATTGGTGTACGATTTAAAATACTTTTCTTTGGAAAAGACAAAGCCAATATTACTGATTGCCTTATTGATCGCGGGATGCATGTTTATATTATATTCATGTCTTAGTGATCATGAAAAAAAACAGAGTGACATTCAGGACGATGATAATCTGTTGCATCATGATCATAGCTTACAGCGTATCCTTGATCGCGATACACTGGTAGCTCTTATTGATTATAATTCCACCAATTATTTTATTTACCGGGGGGAACCCATGGGGTATCAGTTTGAAATGCTGCAGCAATTTGCCGATTTTCTTGATGTGAACCTGAAACTGGTGATCAGCAATGATATGTATCAGGCATTCGATCTTCTTAATGATGACAAGGTTGATTTGATCGCAATGGGCCTGACCGTGACGCGTGACAGGCAAAAGATTGTTGATTTTACCATTCCCCAAATCCAGACCAAACAAGTATTGGTGCAGCGAAAGCCCGAGAACTGGAGAAAAATGCGCACCTGGGATGAAATTGAGGATCAGCTGATAAGAAACCCCCTCGAACTTGCCGGCATGGAGGTACATGTACAGAAGGGAACAGTTTTTGCCAACAGGCTTGCCATCCTTGCCAATGAAATAGGGGATACCATCCATATTGTTGAAGACCCGAAAAGGGAAGTAGAACAATTAATCACAGCTGTGGCGGAAGGAGAAATTGAATTCACAATTTCCGATGAACATATTGCAAAAGTGAATCAAAAATATTATCCAAATATTGATGTCAGCACTGCTTTGAGCTTTCCACAGCATGTAGCATGGGCAGTCAGACAGGGAAATGACAGCCTGAGATTAGAGATCAATGGCTGGATCATGGACTACAAAAAGAGTGTGGCTTCGCGCTATATTTACAATAAGTACTTTAATAATCCACGTTCTGTAAACATAGCACAGAGTGAGTATCATTCGATCGGTGGAGGTAAGATCTCACAGTATGATGAGATCATACGTAAGTTTAGTGCTTCTTATGGCCTGGATTGGAGACTGGTAGCTTCATTGATTTATCAGGAGTCGCGATTTCATCCGGAAGTCACATCCTGGGTAGGGGCTTTTGGCCTGATGCAACTCATGCCGACAACTGCCGACATCTATGGTGTAGATACTAATTCGCCGCCGGCTGAACAGATCAGGGCCGGGATAGAATTCCTTCGCTGGCTCGACCAGCAACTTCCACCCGAAATAGAAAACCCGGAGGAACGGATCAGGTTTGTAATAGCAGCCTATAATGTTGGCATTGCACATATTTATGATGCCCGGCGTTTGGCGGAAAAGCATGACAAAGATCCCAATGTTTGGACCGAGAATGTTGATTTTTTTATCCTCAATAAATCAAATCCTGCCTATTACCGCGATTCAGTGGTGAAATATGGATATGCCCGAGGTGAAGAAACCTACAACTTTGTAGTGGAGATCTTTGAGCGGTATGAGCATTATAAGAAGGTTATAGAAAACTAGGAATTTACAATTCTGTAAGTGCACTTTTTAATTTACAATATGATTTTCGATTTTCCTAACGGTATTCCATCTCAAAGTGCTCAATGTCTGCTTCAATAAACTGTTCGCCTATTATTACAAACCCGTGACGCTCATAAAACGGAATGGCTCTTAGTTGGGCGTGGAGGTAGATCTTTTTCCCTTTTGGGAGGTTGTCGTCCATGATATCCTGAAGCAGGATAGCCCCCAGACCTTTATTTCGGTGTGAGGCCAAAGTGGCAAACCTTTCCAGTTTGATGCCTTTTGCTGTTTCCCTCCATCTGGCGGTGGCTACCGGCAAACCTTCAACATATAACAAATAATGCAAGGCTACGGATTCATATTCATCGTATTCAAGAACAGAGTCAACATTTTGCTCTTCAACAAATACCTTTTGACGGATTTTATTGGCCAGTTTGCATAGGTCAGGCTTTTCTTTAATATTAAATGTAACGATATCAATCATGCTACAAATTTAACCTAAAACTCAACACCCAACACCCCATGAGGGTGTAACCCGAATGGTTTTCTTGCGTCAAAGATGCAGAAACATTCATTAACCAATTAAAACATAATATCATGATTGAATTAACTCCAATTCTTGTTTTGATCGTAATCTTCGGATTTATATATGGTATCGTATACCTCGGCGTCAGGAAAAAAGAAAGAATGGTCATGCTTGAAAAAGGAGCTGACCCTTCAGCCTTTAATCAATTAATACCGGGCATGGCAGGAATTCGCTACGGCTTACTGCTTATTGGTATTGCTATCGGTATACTACTTGGGAACATAATTGAAGCAACAACCAGTATCGAAGAAGAAGTTTCATATTTTTCGATGATCTTCTTCTGGGGTGGACTTGCACTTGTTGTTAGTTATTTCCTGGAAAAACACCAGAGTAAAAAATAAATTAAGAGTTATCCTCTTAAGTCAAAAGTCTCAATTAATTCATATTTTGGCCCTTCCGGCTGCAGAATACTTTCGAAGAGGTGGAATTCATTCACCTCTTCTTTTTGTATAAAGCCTTCCTTGTTTTTATCGATCACCATCTGGAAGAACTTTTTATCTTCAAGATTTTTTATCCTTGCAACTGTGAGGTGCGGCACGAAATTCTGCCGGTCCCGTTTAATCCCGATCCCCTCCAGTTCCTCTAAAATGCTTTGAGATAACAGAACGACCCTGTCATGGGGTTCGATCCCAAACCAGATTACCCGGGGATTGTATGAGCTCCCGAAAATACCTGTATTCTGCAGCACCAGATCAAAGGGAGTGACCTCCTTTGATGCGTGGCGCAATGCAACATTGATCCCGGGGATGTGATGCTCCGGAGTTTCCCCGAAAAACTTCAGGGTGATATGAATATTCTCCGGGTTCACCCATTTGATCTTTTCATCTTTCAATGCCTTTTTTATTGCGTAATAACGCTTGAGAAAGACTTCATCCGGGTGAATCTTGATGGCGGCGAACAGGCGTTTCATGATGATTCAAAGATAATAAATGAAAGGGGAATAATTTCGGTAAACTCATGATTCTTTAGTATTATTGTAAAAGGAATCATATTGAATTAAACTCAGCAACATGGCAAAGCGTATTAAGCGAATGCAGTTTGACCAGATCCTGGAACTGCTAAAGAGGATAGACACAGAATCAATCTATGAAAAAGTGAATAAGATACCTCAGGGCGATGATCTTTACAAGGAGCTGGAAAGCTATGTGAACCTGAAAAACTTTAAACGGGTATCGGTACTGGGGATCGATATTTACCGCTATGGTTTGTATAAGCATCTTGAGCAAACCATGATCCCTGCCCTGTTTAAAATATTGTTTGAAAAAACGGTAAGACTTTGTCTGGAAAAAAATCAATTCGTATTTCAGAATTATACCAAAGATAAGATAGAGAAAGCATTTATCAGCACCGGCGATGGCGGTTTTCTCATATTCGAAACTCCGTTGCATTCCCTGTTTTTTGCCATCAATTTTGAGATGATGGTGCGGACATTCAACGCATATCACCATTACCCTAAACTCAGAAAGGTAATCGGAAGTATTTCATTGCGCTATGCGGTTACTTTCGACACCATTTTTTATTTTGAAAATAATTACTACGGCAGTGCTATCATCAACAATGCGCGCATCCTGGAGAAAGACAGCCTGAACCGCTGCCTTATTGATCAGCGCAGCTATGAATGGTTCCTGACAAATATCGATGGTATTGAGAACCTGCAGACCTATACTATTCACGATATTGCCAATATCTATGAGTTCACCAAGTACGATAAGAAGTTTATCAATAAAGGGGAGAATGACATTATCAATACCCGCATGTCGCGATATACAGGTGTCATTAACTCTGACATTCTGCGTATTGGCCAGATACATTCAAAGGAAATGCTGATGAACATCTTCAACTTGCATTTGCAGGTTACGCTGTATGCGTATGCAGATGATAAGAAAGAAAGCAAACGAAGGATTACCGTAAGCTTAGGGAACCTGAATACGTCTGGAATCTGATAGAGATCAAACCCTAAATCATAAGCCCGGGTATTAGTTCAGTATTTATAACAACTGAATATGTTTCGAATATCGGGTATTAACAGTATTATTCTGCTTTCCTAAAAACTATTTCTTTCATTGATGGATTCATCCATGCTTTCCATAATTCATTAAAAGCTCCAAACTCATTAAACTGTATAAGATCCTTTTTGAGTTCAATTTCACGGGTTGAATACACTGTATTCCCCTCCTGCCTTAAACTTATGCTTAGCTTACCGATGGCATTATTAACAGTAATATCAACGGTAGAGCTGATAAGTTCATATCCGGCGGGCAATTGGATTATGTAATGATACTGCTCGCGAATCAATTCCGGCAGTTTAATAGGTGTCTGCCTGCCTGTTTCGATGTATGTGAAACCCCAGGAAGAAATTCCGGAGCTAGAGACTGGCAATTCCATGAAGACATAATCGCCATATTCATCAAACACATCCCTTTTTACAATTTCCAGGTCAAAAATACTTTCATTCAGGTCAAGATTGAATAGTTTTACATTTTGGGTACCACCGGCATACCTTTTTGCATATGCTGTATCAAGCGAAAGGCTGAAAAATGGGTTGACTGCCCCTCTTAGGGTAATATTCAGGTTTCCTGTTAATTTTTCATTTTCATCATTAATGAAATTCCCATGATAAATAATTTCCGCAGGCGTTGTGCCGGATTCAAAGGTCCGCAGGCTTTCAATAGCACCATCCAGGATCAGGAATTTCTTCCCTGACAGACTGATTCCAAGATTTTGGGAGGAAATCTTGGTTGCTGAAAGGTATATCCGTTCATCGGAACCAACCTTTAGCTGAACAGCAAAATCTTTAAATATATACAGGCTCCCTACTTTTCTGTCGTAGTATTTTTCCGGGATGATGGCTACCGGAACAGCACCAAAGCCTGCTTTCATCAGCAGGGTAGCCAGTAAAACGGTCTTTTCAAGAGGTGTACCACCATTCGATTTCCAAACCTCTTCGGGAGTGCGGCATTTGAACCCGGTATATTCAAGAGCAAGGTTCCAGGTACCGATCTCATTTACCACCATCTTCTGAATAGCAAGTGCTGTTTTTAGCTCATCTTCTTTTTCTTCCTTTAACTTTTTAGCAGCAGCTTCCATTTCAGCATTAGCCTGGTAAGTAAAAGCTGGTTGAGAAACAAATGGGAAATATGCTCTTTCCAGGTCTTTGGCTGTGCTGAAAAACAAGCGCGGGAGTAATTCATAGTCATTGCCCCATTCACGTGAATAGGCAGGAAGGCCCCTAAAAGTAAAGGTGTAAACCTGCATTCCCTTTTCCTGATTGATCTCAGGGGATGTGCGCAGGTTTAGCATTTTGTATTGAAGCTCCTGTCCGTCAGGAATGCGAATAACAAGCTGTTTTTCCTTTATGGGAACGATATCCTTAATAACTTCTTCACCCATGAAGGTTGGCATGTATCCTGCTTTGGTCTTGAGGGTATAATCCAAATAAATAGTAGCCCCCACCTCCAGTCCGGTATGGGTGATAACCAATTCCCTGAGCCTGTTGAAAGCTGCAGTATGTGCTGCCGCACGAGGGAGTACCTCATTAAATGCATTGTCAGGCACCACCACCTTCTGGCCATCAGCCATGATAGTGTAAGCTTCATTTATCTTTATTTCCTGGTATTCAGGGTCGAAAATGATAAATGTCTCACCAAAAAGGCGGTGAAAGCTCATATGGCTGAGCAGCTTGATCTCTTTGTACTCCCTGTATTCAGTGCTTCCATCCTCATTCAGGGTGTATTCCTGAATAAGCTTTTTGAAAACTGCATCTCCCTCTTCCTGTGCAAAGGCATTTTGAAAAACGAAAAGAGCAAGAACAAACAGTAAATATTTTGATATTGATTTCATTGTCGGCATATTAAAGTTTGATTAATTGAATTTGAGGATCACCGGTTCCTTTGAAAACTTTTTTTGAGCAGCAACTGCTTTCCTGAAAGCACCCCAATCTTCCTTTTCATAAATCCTTTTGTTGAGTGTTATCTTCTCGTTCACCATCAGGCCATTGCCTGATTTAGATAACTTATAAGCGCCTTCAAATCCTGCCGGGGACTCGGAAAACCCATCTGCTTCGGGCAAATAAACAGCGGTGACCTTTGCCGGGAGTTTGATACTCTCATGCAACTCTACCAGCCTTGAACAACGGTCACGGAAAGGATATTTGCGGTCTTCTTTTTCAACATTCATGTACATATGCGACATCCCCCGCATGAAAATGCCTGAAACAATGAGCGGTGTAAAGATGATCTCATTTTCAGTCACTACGGCAAAATCCGGAATTGTATAGCTGATCTTAAGTTCAATTGGCCCTGCCAGATAATCATAAGGATTGTCATACTCAATATTAGTGATCTCCATTAAAGGATATTTCCTTTTTAGTTCCCTTTCTACATTTTGGTCCCATCTGTTTTTAAATGAACGGGTGAACATGCCCCGGATGGCACCGTCTGATTGCCCTTCAGCTTTCAGCACAAGGTGGCCTTCCAGGCTGCCGTCTTTATTGATCACCGAACCTCCGGTAATTCTTAAATAATGGTTTTCGGGAGGAGATAGTGGTGTAATGCCCAGGTCAGCGCCTTCCGGAATACCTAATAAGTAGTTTTGCTGTTGCTCCGCGCTCGACCACAATTCCCTTAGAAATGGTACCCAGGTGGGGTCAAGCAGTTTATATTTTCCATTTCGGAGTTTCACAACCGTAACACTATGGTTGAACTGATCGGCAGGAATATAGTCGATCCTTGATCCGGCCATGGTCATGGCGGGATATGATTCAAAGCCGGCTGCGCGCAGCATGGTTACCAGCATCCCTGCCTTGTCTTTGCAAACACCGCAACGGTCAAGGAATGTCATTTCGCCTTTATGCAAGGTATATCCTTCCCCTTCTCCCATGGAAACTCCGGAATAACGAATCTCATCCGCAACCCAGTGAGTCAGCAGGGAGATGGAATCCATCTCTGTTTTGGCCTTGCCTTTCAGGATCTCATCCACCTTTTTCTT
>JAGLYE010000130.1 GCA_023132505.1 Bacteroidales bacterium
TTTGTGCCTCTGTGGCTATAAATTAATCCTTCATCTGCCATTCATCACCCAGAATTCATAATTTTGCATTCAGAAAGATGAAAGAGAAGAGAAAAAGACAAAAACCTGACTGGTTAAAGATCAGGGTGCCTGCCGGGAAGAAATACCTGGGGGTGAAAGAAATCGTAAACAAGCATAAGTTGCATACGATCTGCACCAGCGGGAATTGCCCTAATATGTATGATTGCTGGGAACGCGGAACGGCTACCCTGATGATCCTTGGTGATGTATGCACACGCTCCTGTAAGTTTTGTAATGTCAAAACCGGCAAACCAGACCCGGCCGATCCG
Organism: Bacteroidales bacterium; assembly: GCA_023132505.1. Lineage (GTDB taxonomy): Bacteria > Bacteroidota > Bacteroidia > Bacteroidales > B18-G4 > B18-G4. Next base: position 330 of record JAGLYE010000130.1, read on the forward strand.
GGTGAGCCGGAAAGGGTTGCTGAGTCGGTCAGGCTCATGGGATTAAAACATTGTGTGCTTACTTCTGTTGATCGTGATGACCTTGAGGATGGTGGAGCAGGTCTGTGGGCAGCTACCATTAAGGCAGTAAAAGAAAAGAATCCAGGCATCACAATAGAGGCACTGATCCCCGACTTCCAGGGAAAAAATGAGTTGATCATGCAGGTGATCGAGGCGGGTCCGGAAGTGATTTCGCATAACCTTGAAACAGTCAGAAGGCTCACTCCCCAGGTGCGAAGCGTAGCTTCCTATTCCAGGAGTCTGGAGGTTATACGCATCATAGCTGATACAGGTGTCAGGGCCAAATCAGGCATCATGACCGGCCTGGGCGAAACGAAAGAGGAAATACTGGAAACCATGGATGACCTCCGTTTGGCAGGATGCGAGGTTTTCACTCTCGGGCAATATCTTCAGCCAAGCAAAGACCACCTTCCGGTGGCATCATTTACAACACCGGATGAATTTGAGGCTTTTCGAAAAGCGGGGCTGGGAAAAGGATTTATCCATGTGGAAAGCCAGCCATTGGCAAGGTCATCATATAAGGCTGAAAAACACGTACCCTAAAGATCAATAAGGCCATGAACAAAAAGATCATCTATAAAGACCTGGGGAACATAGATTATGCTGAAGCCTGGGATTTACAGGAAAAGCTATTTCAGGAGATCATTGCCGGAAAGAAAGACCATACAGAAGTAAAATCACCCGATTACCTTTTGTTTTGTGAGCACCCCCATGTTTTTACCATTGGCAAAAGCGGTTCGGTGAACAATTTACTGATCACTGAACAAATGCTTTCAGAAAAAGGTGCTTCCCTTTTCAATACCAACCGGGGTGGAGACATTACCTATCATGGGCCCGGACAGATCGTTGGCTATCCCATCTTGGATCTGGAAAACTACGGCCTTGGAATCAGAAAATACATATCATTGCTTGAGGAGTCCATTATTGTCTTACTTGGTGAATATGGAATTACATCTTCAATCTTAGATGGCGCAAGCGGAGTGTGGCTGGATGCCGGCAATGCCGGAGCCAGGAAGATTTGTGCTATCGGCGTACGATCAAGCCGATATGTTACCATGCATGGCTTTGCTTTCAATGTGAATACCAACCTTGAATATTTCAGTTATATTAACCCCTGTGGTTTTATGGATAAGGGTGTTACATCCCTGGAAAAGGAACTGGGGGCACAACAGGATATCGAAAAGGTAAAACTCCGTCTCAAGCAAATCATTTTACAGCTTCTTGAGAAACATTAATAAAAAACTTCTTTCAGTATTTCCACAGATTTGATGGTTCCCATACCACTTAAATGGATCTGGTAATAAAGCAGAATGGCATTAAGAAGTTCATTTCTATGGTCTTTCCCCAGCGATAATTTTGCCAGGTCTCTTGTCTGGCTGTTGCTTAACAAATGCAAATTTATGCTGAGGTTCCTGTCAAGATGATCGGGATGGGACGGAGGCATGCTTGTATATATCCCTTCTCTCAGGTCGAAGAAAGCCTGATCGTTTTCTGGCAGGCTTTTTGGGAAGAAACCGAGATAAATACAAAGTTTCATAAGAAAGAAGAGATGAAAGTATTCCACACCTTCTTCCTGCATATCAAGAAATTGTAAAGAAGAACTTATAAACGCAAACATTTCTTTGTTTGCTTCACCTTCATGAACTGTTTTCATCAATATTTCGGAAAGAAATAGTACCATCGTGCTTTTACGCAAATCGGATGAGATTGAGTAGAAAGGCTCTGTGATCTCCGCTTCCCGGATATGCTGCAGTTCCCGTTTTTCACGATGATAAACTACAAGGTCGAGCAGAGTTAATGGTTGGAAGTGGCTGTTTCTGACAGCTGAGCGCTTTGAACGTGCTCCCTTTACGAGGTATGTCTGCAGGCCGAACAACTCCGTATAGATCTTAACGATCAGGCTGGTATCGGAATACTTGAGCTGATGCAGAACGATGCCCCGTGTTTTATGAATCATCCTTCTAAGATAAAGGAAAAAGATCAGTCGATGATAAGGATCTTGGTCACTACTTTTTCGCTCCCGTCTTCATTGGTTGCAAAAACCAGGTAAACGCCCGGTCTTGCCTTTCTGCCGTCAAAATTGCGGCCATTCCAAACAGCCTGCCCACCCTCTGAGCGAGTAGCAAAGATGAGGGTACCGTTAATGTCGGTGATCTTTACATCGGAATTTTTCATCAATCCCTTCACCGAGATCCATCCATTATAACCATCTTTCACCGGGTTTGGATAAGCATATACATCAGAATAGCTTTCATCTGGTGAGGAAGCTGTACCCTTATATGCAATGATCCCATTAGAAGTGGCTATAAATACTTCTCCGTCAGCATTTATAACGATATCGATTATCTGGTTTGAGAAAAGCGGGCTATTATCTTCTGTGAAATGATAAATCTGCTCCGTGCCATCTGCCGAAAGCAGAAAAACACCTGAACGGTCAGTGCCAATCCATTTATTGTTATCTCCATCAACAGCTATGGCAGTGACCACTTCTGTTTCGAGCAGGTACTGTACATAACCGTCGAAATTCACGAGTGGCCTCACAGCATCATAATCGTTGGATGTGAGAATGGTGGAAGGTGAATAAAAAATGGCAATTCCTTCATCCGTACCTATCCAAACCTCTCCATCTTGATCCTCAGCACAACTGAATACATTCGAGCCGGGGATATTGCCCACTCCCGTTTCAGAACGAAGTAACCTTAGCTGATCACCTGCCGGTTTTTTCTCGTTGTATACGGCAATATAGTTTGGGTTATTGTTGGTATGCCTGAATATTACCCATTTCTGGTTATGTGAATCAACAAACAGGTCGCTGCAGTCAACAGAAGAAGCGCTGCCTCCAAGGCTGTAAGAAGCCCAGCTGCCGTCGCTTTTTTTCTCTGCAAGCAGCTTCTCTGCACCGGAGCATAATGCCCATAAGCTTCCATTTGAATCAAAATCCAAACCGACCATTGCAATAGTTCCGGCAGCTTCCCATTTCTGCAAGCCACTGTTTTCCTCGGTAAAGCTGTTAGTGATTACATCATCATTCATTTCCAATAAGCCAACCTCGTTCCTGAAAACACCAATATAAACCTGGTTAATATTAGCGGGGTTCATGCTAATAGTAACAATATCTCTGATATTCGCTAATTCGGGGTTTGTTCCTGTATTAAAGTTTTTCCATTTATCATTTGAAAAACGGTAAGTACCATAATTCAGATATCTTGGACTCCATGTGCTGGTATAACCACCCGGGGCTACCCAAACCTGATTCCCGGCTGATGTCATGGAGAACACGCTGGCACTATTTGGCCCTCCGGGGTTAATCTTCATGCTTTCCCAACCCCCTGCAGATGACCTCACCAGGCCACTGCGGTTATCAGCAATCCATACATCTCCTTCTTTGCCGTAAATGGCATCATTCATATTAGGGCTGCCGGGATTATATGTGTGGATATTGATCTCCATTTCAAGGTTCTCATTGAATACCCTGCCGGAATAATCAAATGCGGTTACCAATTTTCCATTGTTTGCATTGATATTATTAACACTCATTGCAATATCATCGATAAATAATGTCCACCCATAACCATCATAATAATAAATACTGTCGTTCTCAATATAGCCACCTGCTTTAAGGTTAACAAAGATCTTTCCGGCAAAGGATTCAATAATGTTGTATTTGCTGTATGGGTAGGGGGCACTTTCCAGTTTATTCCATGCTGTAAAATCTGCCAGGTTAGGGTGAGTTAAAGAAGCATAGAAAATACCTTCCTCTGTTGCAGCAAAGAAAGATGTATCGTTATAGGCCAGGTCAAACACATTGATCTGGCTTCCCTGCGGCCCGATATACCATGTATCAGATATCTCTTCTTTCACCACATCTAATATAACAATCCCAAACCCACATGAAAAATATGCATAGTCGCCTCTGAATGAAATCTTATTGATCACCTTATTCCCAAGAATTTGTTTCCTTTTAATATCAGGCACATTAATGATATAGTTCCCTTTGAAGAGGTCAATGTTTGTATTTGTATATGCCAAAACAACTGTCTGGAGTTCTTCACTGTATCGTATATCGCTGATGCCTACATCAGACAGGCCATTGATCTTGGTAAAGCGCTCGATGGAATTATCAACCTTATTATAAGTTAAAACAGCGTAAGGGGTTGCCCCTAAGATCTTATCATGGGATTCAGTAACTGCAATAAAACTATTAAATGGAAGATGGTCGCGCCACTGGCCTACACCGGCGTTTTGGCCGAATGTGGTTGTGATGACAAGACTTATGAGAAAAAACAGGATTGTTTGTCTAATTATGTTCATCAGCAAAATTTATTTCTTTAAAACATGCCTAGGATTTTGCAGGAACAAAACCATCAGACAGATTGTGTGTCAAAAATAGTCTTTTCAGCTAATTTTTGCGGTAATATAATTAACTATTATTTCCTTTATTTATTGTAAGAGTAGTAATTTTACAATATGGTTGTCTGGAGCTTAGTTTAATTTATATCTTCACCCGGCTTATCATAAACCTCATGAAAGAACAGGATAAATATATTTCCAGATTATTACACATAGGCAATCTTACGCTTGGAAGAAAGGAACCTGTCAGGATACAATCCATGACCAATACTCCCGCCATGGATACTGAAGCAAGCGTACATCAGATTATTGAACTATATGAAGCCGGTTGTGAGATGGTGCGGATTGCTGCCAGGAATATGCGGGAAGCAGGGAATCTGGGGGTGATCCGTGGTTTACTTGAAAGCAAGGGCTTTGATATTCCACTGGTGGCCGATATACAATTCAATCCGAGAGTTGCTGAGGAGGCCGCAGCCATCGTTCACAAGATCAGGATCAATCCGGGCAATTATCTCGACAGGCAGTATTTCCTCTCAAAAGGAAAAAGGCAACAAAACAATGGTATTGCTCCGGAAGAGATCAGGGAGAGGATTATTCGGCTCACTGATATTTGCCGTAAATATGGCACCATTATCCGGGTTGGGGTGAACCATGGCTCCTTATCGGAAAGGATACTG
>JAGLYE010000131.1 GCA_023132505.1 Bacteroidales bacterium
GGAGGACCTATGAAACCATCCAGGTAATTGTTGATTTCAAATCCGAAGATACCTCCAAGAATTTCCAGTTCTGAGTCTTTAAACGCTAATGCAAAGGCCAAAGAAAACCATAGCAAAGTGATGAACGACCAACGGAAAGTTTTGCCAACAGGCAGTAAGGCCTTCCTGAACAATAATTTATACCCCCAAACAAAAAAGAAGAGGCAAAACAGAAGGGAGGATGCCCCAAACCAGTTTTTTATGAACAGGCCGGCAAGGGCAGCGCCCAAGCGCCCTCCCCAGTTGTTGACAACCAGGCTGTCATTGAACAGAATGTCCCAGAAAGGGATGACCGTAAAAAGGTCGTCACCGCTTCCTGTATTCCAGTTTGTAAGGTATGATACAAGTGAGAGCAAGAGGTAAAAGGAAAGCAGGATGAGGAAAAAACCGCAGATTCGCTGAAATTTTTCATTCCTGAAGAACCCGGCCAGTGAATTCCCTTTCTCAAGGGAGGGCTTTTTCTTGCTCTTTTTTCTGGTAGATTTGCTGCTTGCCTTTTTAGAAGCAGTATCGTTCTTCTTAAGCTTATTTGTTCTTATTGACATGTATCTTTTTTGATATCAAGTCACAAAGTTAATAAAAATAAGCCCCGCATTTCTGAGGGGCTTTCTTTATGCTATTATTGATTTTTGAAAGGAATGCCTGGGCCTGCTTAATCATTACCCTGGAATTGCTTACATGCCACCGCCATACATCTGTTTTATCTCTGCTGATGATTTTTCCTCATAACCTTCCGGTATCTCAAATTCGGCATCAGAGATATTCTTTTTATCTACGGATATTGCTTCCATCTTCATGGTGCCTGTTCCCGTGTTTATCTCAAATTCGAGCATGGCACCCGGAACCTCATTAAAGTAAGGGTTGTCAATATTCATGGAGGAAGAGCCGATCTCCTCAGTAAAATATATTGTAAAGACCATTTCTTCGCTGCCTTCATTAACTGTTACAACGGCTTTTTGACATTCATAGCCTGCAATCTCCTTTGTCTCATCCTTGATGTCGATGCTGACATTTTCGTTTTCGCCTAATTCTGCCTTGATATCTTCTTCAGTTTCGACATAAAAGAATTTTTGTCCCATCATATTCATAATGGTGGTAACAGTTTTGGCGTCGCCGTCAATGATCTGTATCTGTGATCCCATCTGGCCCAGGTTGATCTCAAATTTTGACATTTGCTCTTTGATGGTAAGGGTGGCCATTTTTGGCATCATGGCAGCCATTGAAGCATCAATTTCCATGCCCGGATAAGTGATTTTGTAGTTGATGACCCCTTTGAATTCTTTTGACAGGGCTGTTGATGTTAAACCCATGATGATCGCTGCGACCATCATGAAACTGAGAAATCTTTTCATTGTTTCTTTTTTTGGTAATTATTAATAATGATTAAAGTTAATACTATTTCACGACACGGAAAAGTTTATTCCATCTGATCTTGCCCTGGAACCAACTTTTGTCGGGATTGAGTGAGAGCCAGACAAAGACTGCTTTTCCTACTATATGGTTTTCCGGAACGAAGCCCCAGTAGCGTGAATCGGCTGAGTTGTGCCTGTTGTCGCCCATCATGAAGTAATAGTCCATCTCGAAGGTGTAGCTGTCCTGTTCAATGCCATCGATCAACACTTTTCCATCCTTTACTTTCAGATCATGGCCCTCGTATGCGTGAATGACCCTTCTGTACTGGTCGATGTTCCCGGGATTTATCTCCACACTAGCTCCTGCCTTTGGGATATAGAGGGGGCCGAAATTATCAACACTCCAGCCATAGTTGGTATTGTAAGGGAATATCCTTTTGAGGTCGTCAGGATTTCCTGCCGGGTGCCTGAGCCTGGTAACCGACTTTACGATTGGTGTTTTTATTAGCTTTTCTGCTGCTTCGGCATTCATGTATGCATAAGAGATGCCGGGATTGCCGGTGGGTACAACTTCGTGGATATCGAGTTTGTCGATCAGCCTGCTATTTAACCTGGAACCATCGGTAATAACCTGGTAACTGAATTGGGCATACTTCGGATTTTCCAGAGGTTTACCGTTAATGAATACTTCCTGATCGATGACCTGCAGGGTATCTCCCGGAAGGCCAACACAGCGTTTAATATAGTTTTCACGCTTATCAACCGGCCTGGCAGTAATATCTCCGTATTTCCGCTTATTGTTCCATACCTCACGCCTGCCGTTATTCCTTGCCAGACTGTAATAACTTTCATTGCTCTGGAATACTGTCGATAAAGTATCTCCGTCGGGATAATTGAATACAACGGCATCATATCTTTCAATATCATTCAGGCCGAGATAGCGGTAGTATGGCAGGCTGAACCATTCAAGGTAGGATTTTGTCGTGCTGGTGAGTGGCAAGGTATGGTGTACGAAGGGGAACGAAAGAGGGGTCATGGGCACACGTGGCCCATAGCTGACCTTACTCACGAACAGGAAATCACCTCTTAACAAGGAGCCCTCCATAGATGAAGTAGGGATCGTATAAGCCTCAATGAAGAAAGTGCGGATGATGGTAGCTGCAACCACAGCAAAGATAATGGCATCAGCCCATTCACGCATAGCACCTTTCTTTATCTTTTTCCGCTTTTCGGGATCCGTATATTGCTCGCTGGCCGAGAACCCGAGGTAGGGAATATAAAAGAACGGAAAGATAACGCCCAGGGCCTGTGCGCCAATGCTTTCTTTCCCGAAGCATTTTAAAATCTCCACCACCATCAGGAGGATCACAAAAACATTGATAAAGGGGACCAGGACAAATATGTACCACCAAATAGGTTTCTTGATGATCTTCAGCCAGATATAAATGTTAAGAAAGGGAACAATGGCTTTCCATCCGGCATGACCTGCCTTGTCGAATATTTTCCATAATCCTGCAATAAATATTATCAGGAAAATAATTGCTACAATATCGTATCCGCTCATAATGCTATCATATTTTTAGCCAAAGTAAAGGTTATTTTCATTATTGCTCAGCAGCCAGGTGTTAAATATTGTTAAACTAAGGATGCTGCTTATTTCTCATCATAGAGCATATCATGCATATCGAAGCAACCTTTCTTGCCGATCAGCCATTCTGCAGCCAGCAGGGCACCCAGGGCAAAGCCTTTTCTTGTGTGGGCAGTATGCTTTATTTCCAGACTGTCGATTTCCGAATCATATCTTACGAAATGTGTTCCCGGCACCTGGTTTTTGCGTAAGGAGATGATCTCCAGTTCGTTTGGCTTAATTGCCGGCTTATTGATCCAAATGTCTTTAACAGGATGGTGATGGATAATCTCATTGGCAAGGGTGATTGCCGTGCCACTGGGAGCATCTTTTTTCCCGCTGTGGTGTATTTCTTCTATGAGGATACGGTATTGAGGGTGCTTGCCCATTAATGCAGCAAGCTTTTTGTTCAGTTCAAACATGATATTCATGCCCGGACTGAAATTGCTGGCATAGAAAAATGAGTGCCCACCCTCAAGGCAGAGTTTATTGATCTCGTCGAGTGATCCCGACCATGCTGTGGTGCCGGATACTACTGCCAGCCCTGCCTCGAAGCAGCGCCGGATATTATTAGCAGCTGTTTCCGGCATGCTGAACTCAATTGCAACATTGGCTCCTGATAAGGCATCCCATTTGTTTGCCCAATCGTTCTCGTTATCAATAATTGCTGCTATCTCATGGCTTTGATGAAGGGCCATTTCCTCAATTTCCCTGCCCATCCGGCCATATCCTATGATTGCGATTTTCACAATAGTTCAAATTAAAATTTTACAGTCAGTTTAACTCCTGTTACGGGCCTGAAATCATGCCGCCGGATATGCATTACAGGATCTACCCTGATGGTTAGATCTTCACTCACGTCATAATCAAAGAAATGCGCGTCCACGCTTGCATCGATAATATTCAGGATATACCATAATCCGCCAATGATATAACTTAATTCCATGTTTCGCCGGTGGTAATTTTTTCCATCCATTAACTGTTGTTCGTCATACTTGCCAACATAATCATTATCGATGTAGCTTGAATCACCGGATGCAACATAGTTATAGGCCTCTTTGTACTTTTTGTATTCCCCGGTATTGCTAATGATGAAATAAGAAATGAGGCCGAAACCGGCATATACGATAGGTATTTTCCAGTATTTTTTATTATATCCCTGCCCCAGGCCGGGCAATACCATTGAGAAGATAGCTGCCTTTGTCGGTGAATGTGGTTTGATAAAAACAGTATCACTTTCGGGCTTGACCTGGGCACTTGTTTTCAATTGGGGGATGAGTAATAAAAGGCAGCACATAAGGATGAGAACCCCATACCGTGATGGTATGTGATTAACCCCATTTTTAATTACTCCTGAAAATGTATTGCCGTGTTGAAACATATGATATGATGAGATCTCTAGTCGAGCATTGCCAAGATGCGACTGAAATCCTGGTCTGATTCAAAAGAGATAACGATATGCCCTTTGCCGTTATTATTCCGCCGGATATTTACATTGGTGCCAAGCTTGTCCCTGAGACCCACCGCAGAACTGCTGAAAAACTCAGGCAGCTCAAGCGGGTCTTTCCTTATATCCTGCGGTTGAGCGTTTAATTTCCGTACAAGTTCCTCCACCTGTCTGACTGAAAGATCACGTGCGATGATCTTTGTTAGGATTCCCAGTTGTGCTTCCGGGTCAGAGATATTGATCAGGGCACGGGCATGGCCCATGCTGATCTTATCGTCTCGCATGGCAAGCTGTATTTCTGCAGGCAATTTCAGCAATCTGAGATAATTGGTAATGGTTGAGCGGTTTTTGCTGATCCTTTCACTGAGTTTCTCATGGGTAAGGTCACATTCTTCAATAAGCCGCTGGTAACTGATGGCGATCTCAATGGCATTGAGATCCTTTCTGTGGATATTCTCGATCAGGGCCATCTCCAGCATTTGCTCGTCATCGGCCACCCGGATGTAACATTGAACAGCTTCCAGCCCTGCCATGCCTGAAGCTCTCAACCTGCGTTCCCCGGCAATCAGTTGGTATTGGTCATACCCAAGCTTTCTGACTGTAAGGGGTTGTACAATACCCTGTTCCCTTATCGAGCCGGCCAGTTCTTCCATGCTTTCCCGGTCAAAATCAGACCTGGGTTGAAAAGGATTGGACCGGATCTTGGAAATTGAAATGTTTGCTATGGCGCCTGCCACATAATCACCGGAGATATCTTTTGAAGTAATATCTGTGTCAGGGCTTTGCAGGATAGCATCCAGTCCTCTTCCCAGGGCTCTTTTTTTAGGTTTCATCGTAACTATTGTAGGTGTTATTTATCATACAAATGTTTTCTTTAATTAAATCCTAAGCACCAAATCCTAATCCCGATAGGTATCGGGAAAACAAATTCAAAACTCAAATAAC
>JAGLYE010000132.1 GCA_023132505.1 Bacteroidales bacterium
TGACAAATGCAGTTTGCTGGCTTTGGTATTTTTTCTTCCTTTTTCGTATCTTTATTGGTGAATTTTCTCATTACATCAAGCCATGAACCCAATCCCTGTCAAAACCCTAGCCTATGCAAACGCACCGGAAAGATTGCATAATGATGCTATTGATAAGCTGAAGCTTAGATATGGCGTGGAAGCTGTAAGCACCTCTGATCGAGCCCGAATTTTGTATTTTTTCACCGGTGGATCTGAGGCGGAAGCCATTAAATGCCTTGAAAAAAAGAGATTCCAGCTGCTGCTGGCCTCGGGTAAAACCAATGCTTTGGCCTCAGCAATGGAAGTAAAGGCATACAGCAATCAACCTGGATTTCGTAATGTACTGCTGTGCCTTGATGATGATGCAGATAAACAGCTGTTTGAAAAGTATATGTCAGTATTCAACGCTCTTGACCAACTTCAGGGCAAAAGGCTTGGACTCATTGGAGAGGTTTCCGACTGGCTGGTGGCAAGCAGCATTGATGCAGATATCCTGAAGGATAAGCTGGGTATTGAATTGGTAAAGATATCGTGGAAAGATGCCGGTAATTACCTGGACCATAAGGCCGGAGAAGACTTCCTGGAACGTTTTTCTGCAAGCAGGCAATTTAATATTGAAGATGCAGGGATGGTTAACAGCCTTTTAAAACAGGTGATCCATGATCATAAGCTGGATGCCATCACGGTAGAATGCTTTTCGCTCGTTCAGGAGAAGAGCGTGACTGCCTGTCTGGGTTTATCCTTTCTGAATGACCTCGGCATTCCGGCCGGCTGCGAAGGCGACCTCTGCAGTATTACTGCCATGATGATAGCAAAAGAACTGACAGGAGATGTCCCCTGGATGGCCAATGTGGCCGGGATCAAAGCCAATGAGGTGCTGTTTGCGCATTGTACAGCCCCCACATCTGTACTATCCGAATATCATATAAATACACACTTTGAGACAGGCAAGGGTACGGCAGTGAGCGGTCGTTTCAAAGCCAAAGAAGTAAGCATTTTCAGGCTGAATAATACGCTCGACAGGCTTTTCTATGCATTCGGCAAGGTTGTGGACGGGATCTACGAGAAAAATGCCTGCCGTACGCAGTTGCATGTTGAATTTGATAAGAAAGTAATAAGGGAATTGAAATCAGATCCATTGGGAAATCATCATTTGGTAGTACCCGGTGATTGGAGGAAAGAATTTGGGGTTCTGGCAGAGATATTTGGCTTATAAATCTTCGTGAGAGAGTGCATATCGCCTTATGAAAACAAACGCTCTCATAATTGCAATATTCACCATTAGTGCCTTTTTACTTTTAAGTATACTGGATAGCATTGCTACTCCTTGCCCTTTGAGTATCTTACCCCGAATACTTATTTTATTCAGTATGAACTTTGCTTAGGGATTGTGCATTAATATTGAGGAAATAATTTCTATGAATTATGTATCCTTTCATCAACTTCTGCCGATTTGCTTTTGAAAAGATTGAAAGCTTATTAATCTCATTTACTTTTTCTGTACCTTTGAATGTCAGAACGAATAAGACCAAAATGATGTGCAAAATTTTCAGGAAAGAACTTTTCCCATTCTTTATTGGTATTATGTTTATTTTGAATTCATATGGCCAGGAATGGACCTTAATAAACCCTTATCCGACAATTGAAAATCTGGAGGCAGTTTATTTTCTGAATCCGGATACCGGCTTTGTAAGTGGTGAGTTTTGTAAATTATTAAGGACTACAGATGGTGGAGAGACCTGGTATGAAAATGATACATTAACCTATGGGCGTTTTATGTCTATTACCTTTATTAACAATGATACCGGGTTCGTTGTTGGGGGGAATTCGATCATGCGTACAAATGATTGTGGGGAAACCTGGATTACAATGGGCCCTCATGTTGGGACTGATTATTATGACATTTTCTTTCTCAATGATACCTGCGGCTGGGTTGTGGGCGATTATAATACGGTAATAAGAACAACTGATGGTGGGAATAACTGGGAAATATTATCACATTCGGTAGGCATCTCAAATTTCTTCTATAGGGTGGAATTCATCTCGCCAGATACAGGATATATATGTGGAAAATACGGTTCTGTTTTTAGCTATGGGATATTGAAAAAGACTTATGATGGTGGTGAAACCTGGATTGAAATATTTGTTCCTGAAGAAACCCGATCCCTAAAAGGCCTCGAGACGTTAGGGGATAGCAATGTGTGGATAGGTGAATCAAGGCAGGTGCCCACATACAACGGCCCGGCAACACGAATTTATCACACAACAAACGATGGGCAAACATGGGATACCATATCACTCGCATATTATTCCAACACCGTGAACAGAATTAAATTTCTAAATCCCTTACAGGGGAAAGTTCTTACAGGCAATAAGATGTTCTCTTCTGAGGATGGAGGACTTAGCTGGAATAGTTCTTCCTATGGGGCATTAACATCTATGAGGGATATGTCATGGTCGGATGCATCCAATTGCGTGGTTGCAGGGTATCGAGGTTTGATATATAAAAGTAATGATGCAGGCCAATCATGGAACGAAGTGTCAAAAGGTTTTCGTGCTTCATTTCAAGATGTTGAATTTATTGATGAAATGAGAGGAGTAGCGGTTGGATATAACACCGAGAACGAAATAATCTACTATACTGATGATGGTGGAATCAATTGGGATTTTGCTGTTTTGGATACTGCATACGAAGCAACATATTTAAAGAATGTTGTTTTTGATGAGAATGGAAATGCCTGGGTAGGGGGCTGGGGTTATATGCTTCGTAGTGTGGATGCCGGAGTCACCTGGATTCATATTGAAACAGGATTCTCTATTTTATTTCAAGCTATGGATGCTTATCAGGATAAGTATATCTGGGCAGGTGGCTGGGGTGGTAAGCTAATCAGATCGAAGGACTTTGGCAATAGTTGGGAAGATATCAGTTTGCCTACTAATGACCACCTCTCTATAATTGCCTTCAGTGACTCTCTCAATGGATATCTCACTGTTGAAGAAAATAAAAAGTCGGGGTATACCCTCTTGTATAAAACGAACGATGGTGGCGATACCTGGCATGAAATTACTCACTCAGGGGGAATCTGTCCGATCTATAGTATATCTGCACCCGATTTTAACACAGTATACATGACGGTTTATTATTATGGGCTATTGAAGAGTTCAGATGCCGGTGATACCTGGGAGACGATCGGTGAGGTTGGGGGAGTATTGCCATCTTATGTTAAATTCATTGATCCGGAGACAGGTGTGACAAGCAAAAACGATTATTTTGTGGCATATACATGGGATGGAGGAGAACACTGGGATATTGAGCTAAATACAGCACCTCATGGGATGCCTATGAAATCGGTATTTTTTCTTGATTTTAACAATGCGTGGATAGTTGGAACTCAAGGTCTGATAATGAAATACTACAATCCATTTGTTAGAATTGATGAATCTGCAGAATCTTATTACAAATCTGATCAACCATTGATATATCCAAACCCGGTTTCTGATAAACTAACTATTGCATACCAAGATCCTGTGGACATGCTTAAGGTTTTTGACCTTTCAGGTAAACTTTTGATCGTCGAAAGTGGAGAAGATGTAAACAAGGTCGATACTCGAAGTTTATCTCCAGGAACTTATATCCTTGAAGTACGAACCAAAAGAAGTTCATTTAGCCTCAAGTTTGTGAAAATGTAAATAGTTAAATCAATGAGACTAAATTTTCAAGAACAAAGTGAATTGAAAATTCAAAGCCGAATTGATCCCCTCGAGTTATCGAGGGGATCTCCGGGTCTTATTCCTCCCGAGTACTCGGGACGTATTGAAATAATAATATTCCTTTGAGATACCCCGCTGCTTGCGGCGGGGAGGTTCATTGGCACATGTAGAATGTAGAATGCCAAATGCCTGCCTGCCGGCAGGCAGGGACAATGAGTTCGTTCTGCTAACTAACAATTCCCAACGGCTCAGTATCTTTCCAAACACCACGTGTAAAGTCGGGCACTTTCACTGAATTGCTCCTGTCCCTGACGGAGATCTCGCTCAACTCCACAACTGATGACCATGCCGCAGCATCATAAACATTCTGGTCGAGAGGGAGCCCTTCGCGCAGGCATTGGATAAGCCGCCAGTCCATGATGAAGTCCATGCCGCCGTGGCCTCCAACCTCCCTGGCTTTTTCACCAACCTTCTTTGCTAGCGGATGCTCATATTCATTTATTAGCTGATCGTATTTCTCTTCATCCAGCCATGAATGTGCTTCGGGCTCCAGTGCGATACGTCTGTCGGGCCATTTCTGTGCAATGCCTTTGGTGCCGCTTATAAGGTGGATACGGCTATAAGGCCTCGGGCTTGCGGTATCATGCTGTACCATAATGGTCTTTCCCTTGCTGGTTTTGATAAGTGTTGTGTTCATATCGCCCAGCTCATACGCTTCCATCGCTTCCGGCGAATTTTTCCCGAATTCGTTTTCTGCATACCTTGACATGCCTACCTGGTTTGTAGACATAGATGACAGATATTCAAATTTATCACCACGGTTGATACCCATGACCTGAGCTACCGGTCCTAACCCATGAGTGGGGTAGAGATTGCCGGTGTGATCCTTGCTCCAGTCGAGGCGCCACATGCCCTGGTAGCCGGTTTCCTTGTCAAACTTCAGCCAGCGCAGGTCGTGGATGTAGGCGCATTCGGCATGTATGAGGTCACCGAAAACACCATTCCTTGCCATGTTCAGTGTGGCCATCTCAAAAAAGTCATAGCAACAATTTTCCAGCATCATGCAGTGGCGTTGGGTTTGTTCAGCAGTATCAACCAGTTGCCAGCATTCTTCAAGTGTCATGGCAGCCGGGACCTCAATGGCTGCATGCTTGCCCTGTTTCATGGCATAGACCGCGTTAGGGGTATGGTACCTCCAGGGGGTGCATGCATAGACCAGGTCTACATCATCTCTTTTGCACATTTTCATCCAGTGGCCATCATTTTCTCCATATCCGGCCGGTTCAGCCAGACCTTTATCGATAACTATTTGCTGTGCCTCTTTTACCCTTTTGGGCAGAATATCACAAACTGCAGTTATCTCCACGCCTTCCACATTCAATAACCTGCTCACAGCGCCCATACCACGCATGCCAAGGCCAATGATGCCGATACGTACTCTTGCCAGAGGCTCGGTTCTCAATCCCATCACTGTCTTTTGGCCTGGCAAGGGAAGCGGTGTAGACAAGTGGTTCCCGATCTCTTTTCCAATGCTTGCCAATCCGGGCAAAGCGATACCCAGCCCTGCTAGTCCGGCGGCGGTGTTTTTTAGGAAGTTTCTGCGGTTTGTCATGCTTTTGGTTTTTTGTTGGGGTAAAATTAAGAAAAAAGGGTTGCCAACCCTAATAAGGTTG
>JAGLYE010000133.1 GCA_023132505.1 Bacteroidales bacterium
TAAGAGGCTTGCCTTCACCCGGTATCTCCAATCCCAGCGGTTCGTTCAGCGACATGCTATAAAGCCTGTTTATATACTCAGCAGGATCTTCTTTGTATGCTGCAAAAGTAATTTGGGATATGCCTACATTTGATGACTTCTCGAATGATTCACGGATCGTAATCCTTCCATCGCGGATCTTTTTTACATCCTGCATGGTATGCTTGTAATACATGGCCCGGCCATCACCAGTGTCAATGGTATCGGAAAGTTTGATCTTCCCATCTTCAAGCAGGGCGATAATGGTGGGAAGTTTGAAGGTAGATCCGGGTTCTATGGCTTCTGCGATAGCATAATTATATGATTCCTCATATTTGCCGGTTTTTTCATCAAGGCGCAGGTTGGCAATGGCCTTGATGTGCCCGGTGCTTACTTCCATAAGTATGGCGCAACCCTGGAAGGCCTGATGTTCTATCAGGTGCCGGTGTAATGCATTCTCTGCCACATCCTGTATATTGACCTCGATGGTGGTGATGATATCCAGACCATCGGAAGGTTCCAACTTTGCTTTGCTGTAGTCGGGGATCCATTCATTGTTATTAACCCTGCGCATGATCTGCTTACCATCGGTTCCCTCCAGAAAATCATTATAAGCCCCTTCAAGGCCTACGAAAAGGTTTTCTTCCTTATTCTCATAGCCAATGGTGCGTCTGGCCAACTCACCAAAAGGCATCTCTCGCCTGGTTTGCTGGTTTACGATCAAGCCTCCCCGGTATTTACCCCTCTCCAGAATTGGGAAGGTTCTCAATTTTTTAAGCTCAGCATAGGTTACGTTGCTTTTTAACTTGTAATATCTATTGCCCTTCTTGCGAGCCTCAATAAGGCCATTTTTATATTGATAGGTCGACCGCTTATGAAATAGTTCACTCAGGTTTTGTGCCAATGCGCCTACATTGTCATTAAAAAATTGATCAGAAATGTGGGGAGAAGCCACATCCATCCTGATCTCAAATATTGGAACAGAAGTAGCCAGGAGATTCCTGTCGGCATCATAGATGTTGCCCCTGTTTGCCTCCAGATCGAAGATCCGGATCTCCTGTTTTTCAGATTTTGCCACTAACTCCTTGCCTTCAGAGAACTGGATATATGCTGCCTTCCAGATGATGGCAAAACCCAGGATGAAAATGCCCAGGTAAACAAGGTATACACGCCATAATATGTCTTTTTTAATGTTTTCAGTCATGGAGTGCGCTTTCTTTCTTTTTAATCACTTTAACAGGGGGTACCCTGGATTCTTTTATATCTATATCTTTCAGTTTCAAGGCAACTGCAGATTGCTGGCTTTGCTTCATGAGCTCAGATCTTGCAGTGATGTATTCGTATCGTAATTCTTTAAGTGATTTTCGCAATGCCTGTATATCCCTTTCTTTCTTTTCGGCGTAATAGGTGTTTGCGATATAAAACATGGTTATGATGGCGAGAAAGAGAAAAAACGGCAATAACCTGATAGAACTTTCCCTTCTGAGAAAGTTACCACCAAGAACATTCTGAAATACTCCGCCTACCCCCTTGATCCGGGTTTTCCCAGTTGCTTTTTCAGGAGCATCGGTCTTTATTTCATTTACCGGTTTAACCATTATTATTTCTTTTCCCCTATTCTTAGTTTTGCGCTTCTGGCTCTTGGATTGCGATCAATCTCTTCTTGTTTTGGTATGATCGGTTTCCTGGTTATTGCCTGTATGCCTGTATGTATGTTTCCGTAGAAATCCTGTTCCTGCCTGCCATCCGTGTTTCCACTTCTGAAAAAGTTTTTAACCAGCCTGTCTTCCAGTGAGTGGTAGGAGATCACTACCATTCTGCCGCCTGGCTTCAACACTTCCATTCCTTTAGTCAGGAATATTTCAAGGGATTCAAGTTCCCTGTTCACTTCTATCCTTATTGCCTGAAATACCTGTGCCAGGTACTTGTTTTCTTGTCCGCGCTGAGCACATTCCTGCACGATTGCTTTTAATGCTGTTGTAGATTGTATGGGGCTTACACTCCTTGCATGTGTGATAACCGAGGCTAGTCGTTTACTGTTTTTTATTTCACCGTAATTTTTGAGGATAACTGCCAGATCATGTTCGGGATAGTTGTTTACGATATCTGCCGCACTAATTGGACTCCTGTTGTCCATCCGCATATCCAACTCACCCTCAAACCTTGTTGAGAAACCGCGCTCGGGGGCATCGATCTGGTGGGAGGAAATGCCAAGGTCAGCCAGGATGCCATCACAGGGAATTGCATCATGCAACTGCAGGAAATTTTTGATGTACCTGTAATCGGCATTGATGAGCATGAAGTTTTTATCCCTTATCACATTGTTCAATGTATCCGGGTCCCTGTCGAAAGCAATCAGCTTGCCAGTGCCTATCTGCTTCATGATCTCAATGGCATGCCCACCACCTCCAAAAGTGGCATCCACATAAGTGCCGCCGCTTTCGATCATGAGTCCTTGTATACTTTCTTTCAGTAGGACAGGGGTATGGTACATCAGTTTTTCGGTTCGGTTTCTATATCACCCATAACTTCTTCAGCCAGGTCGGCGAATTCATCGGAGTCATAGTCAACCGCTTTCTCGTATTCTGATTTGTCCCAGATCTCAATCTTGTTCACAACTGATGCAAGTACAATCTCTTTTTTAATGTTAGCGTAATGGATAAGGTCTTTGGGGATCAGTAACCTCCCGCTAACATCTAATTCAACAGTTTTTACACCAGCCATGAATTTCCGGATGAAGTCGACATTCTTCTTAACAAATCGGTTGAGATTGTTGATGCGCTTGCTCTCAAGGTCCCATTCTTCAAATGGATATAGCTCCAGGCATTTACGGAAGATGCTCCGCTTAATGACAAAGCCATTCGACAGGCTCTTCTCAAGCTGTCCCTTGAATGCAACAGGAAACATAAGCCTCCCTTTTACATCAACTTTACACTCGTATGTCCCGATAATATTCGACACGCAAATTCAATTTTGTGTAAAAATATGAAATGATTTACCACTTTTTACCACTTTTTACCACTTTTTATTAAAACTTGTTACAATATTTTTCAACAAAATGTTAATATATCGGAATTAGCGCCTGGCGGGGCTTACAGAATCGCAGAACCTAAATTTCAAATATTCAGTCATTTGCGGGTGGATTTGTTGACTGCAAAAGGGGACTGTCGAGAAGACGGGAAATTTCGTATTTTTGTATTAGAAACGCTCGCCTTGATCATTATTATCGCCTGCGAAAACATTATATCTTGAGCAAAAAAGAAAAATTTATAGACTTAAAGGAGGTCATAAGAAAGAAGAGCCCCCAACTGGCCCGTTTAATGCCATGGTTTGTTTTGAACTACCTGAGGCGTGTTGTTCATGAAGATGATGTGAATGATTTCATCGACCGGCACGGACATGAGAAGGGATTGGATTTTGTAAATGCTATCATGGACGAATTCGGGGTTAAGCTGATTGTGATCGGAGAGGATAAAATCCCGGCAACAGGAAGATACGTGATGGCTTCTAACCATCCGCTTGGCGGTTTGGACGGGATCGCTTTTATGAGTGCAATTTCAAGGGTAAGGAAAGACATCATTTTTCCGGTAAACGATATACTGCTTAGCATTGATAATGCTAATGAGTTTTTTGTTCCTATAAACAAGCATGGCAGTAATGCCGACAATGTCAGGATCTTAAATAATACTTTTGCTTCGGAGGTAATGTTGCTATATTTTCCGGCAGGCCTTGTTTCCAGGAAGAAGAAGGGAAAGATAAAAGACCTTGAATGGAAGAAGACTTTCGTTACGAAAGCCAAACAGCACAAGCGGGATATCATCCCGGTATTTATGGAGGGCAGGAACTCGAACTGGTTCTATAACCTGGCCAACTTCAGGACCAGACTGGGCATAAAGGCAAACCTTGAGATGTTATACCTTGTTGATGAAACATATAAACAATTTAATAAAACCATTCGTATTGTGATCGGAGATCCTATTCCATGGGAGACCTTTGACCGCAGCAAGAGCGACTTGGAATGGGCAGCCATGGTCAGGGAAAAAGTTTATGAATTAAAAGAGAAAAACAAATTATAAGATATGGAATCCATCATTTCTCCAGTCGACAGGGCCTTGATAGAAAAGGAACTGACAGAAGATAAGTTCATCAGGGACACCAATAATGCCAACAATAAGATCTTTGTGATTACCCATCATAATTCCCCTAATACCATGCGTGAGATTGGGCGGCTCAGGGAAATGACCTTCCGCGATGCCGGCGGGGGTACCGGGAAAGCCATCGACATTGATCAGTATGATACCGATGAAGTTGCTTTTAAACAACTTATCGTGTGGGATCCTGACGAGAGGGAGATCATTGGAGGATACCGCTTCATCCATGGCAAAGACATAAAGGTTAATAAGGACGGAAGCCTCCGGACGCCAACCGGAAAGCTTTTTAATATATCTGATAAGTTCATTAAAGAATACCTCCCAATAACCGTTGAACTCGGCAGAAGCTTTGTACAAACATTTTACCAGCCAACTGTCGACTTGCGAAGAGGTATGTATTCCCTCGATAATATCTGGGATGGACTGGGTTTTAT
The DNA here is from genome assembly GCA_023132505.1 of Bacteroidales bacterium. GTDB lineage: Bacteria > Bacteroidota > Bacteroidia > Bacteroidales > B18-G4 > B18-G4. Next base: position 4,604 of record JAGLYE010000133.1, read on the forward strand.
CGTGATCGATAACCCGGATATCAAATTTTTATTTGGGAAAGTTACTCTATACCCTCATTACGATGCCCTGGCTAAAGACCTGCTGTATTATTTTATTTCAAAGTATTTTCCCGACAAGGATAATCTTATCGTCCCTAAAAAACCTGTAACTGGCAACACTTCTGAAAAGATATTGAAAAGTATTTTTACAGGATGTAACTATGATGAGGATTACAGGATCCTGGTACAAAAGGTACGCTCGCTCAAAGAGGGCGTGCCTCCACTTTTCAATGCTTATATGAATTTATCGGCAACGATGAGATCGTTTGGAGCTGCTGTTAACCAAGCTTTTGGAGGCGTGGAGGAAACGGGGATCATTGTTACAATTGCAGATATCTACGATTACAAAAAAGACCGTCATATCTCAACCTATATCAAAGAAGATGAAGGGGAAAAAGAAGCCTGACATCATTTCTGCTGAATTCCTGATCAGTAGCCCGGATGTGGGCTCCTGTCCTCAAGGAGAATTTCCTGAATATGCTTTTATTGGGAGATCGAATGTAGGCAAATCTTCCCTTATCAATATGCTTACAGGGAGTAAAGGCCTGGCCAAAACCAGCGGAACCCCGGGGAAGACACGCCTGATAAACCATTTTGTTGTGAATAAGGAGTGGTATATTGTTGACTTACCCGGTTATGGCTATGCAAAGATCTCCCGGCGTGAACGTGAGAAATTGAAGAAAATGATAAATGCCTATTTACTGAAAAGGGAAACCCTGGTGTGTACTTTTATTCTCATCGATTCCAGGCACGA
>JAGLYE010000134.1 GCA_023132505.1 Bacteroidales bacterium
GAAGGGACCATGGAAGTATTGCCGGCGGTAACAACCTCTGTTGTGACAACCATGATAGCATTCTCCCCATTACTCTTCCTTCAGGGCCGGATGGAAATGATGTTCGAGATGGCTTTTGTTGTGATCTTCAGTCTCCTGTTTTCCCTTGCTGAAGCCTTCTTTGTGCTTCCGGCACATGTAGGTTCAAAATGGGTACTTCGAAAAAACCCAAAGAAAAACCGCTGGATGAGGATCAGACGCAGCCTCGACAAGGTCATGGATTTCATGAAGTATTCATTATATGCCCCCACGCTTCGGTTTATGCTGCGGTGGAAATATATCATGCTCGTAACACCGGTCGCCCTTATCCTGGTCACTATGGGTCTGTTTCAGGGTGGACAGATCAAATCCACTTTTTTCCCGGCCATTCCATTCGATTTCTTTAATGTTAATATTGCCTTCACCCCTGGATCGGGTGAAAAACAAACCTTTGAATACCTTCTGGCCTTCGAGGATGCCATGTGGGAGCTGAACGAAGAAATTAAAGAAGAGTTCGATTACCCGGAGGGAGTCCTTAATTATACCTTTATTTCGATTGGGAATGCATTCAGAGGTAAGGAAATCGGTGCACATTCCGGAAATATTTTCGTACTCCTCAAGAATCTTGAAGGTGCACCCCTCAGCAGCTTTGAAATTGTTGAAAGATTGAATAATAAGATCGGTCCTGTGCCTGAAGCAGAAAAATTTACCGTTGAGGGACTGGCTACCTTTGGTATACCGGTGTCCATCAGCTTGTTGGGGAAAGATCTTGATAAGCTGCAGCTGGCTAAGGATTTCATGATAAGGGAGATGAGTAATATCAAAATTCTGAAGGATATAAACGACAACAATGCCATCGGTAAGCGAGAGGTACAACTGGAACTTAAGCCTAAGGCATATTTTCTTGGCCTTACACACAGCGACATCACTACCCAAGTGCGCCAGGGATTCTTTGGCGGACAGGCTCAACGCCTTCAGATAGGAAAAGATGAGGTCAGGGTATGGGTGCGTTATCCCAAACAGGACAGACTCAACCTGGGTCAGATGGAATCGATGAAGATCAAGACCCCCATGGGTGATTATCCCCTGACAGAACTGGCTACCTATGAGATCAGGCGCGGACCTGTTAATATTCAGCGATATAATATGTCGAGAGAAGTACGTATAGATGCCAACCTTATCGATCCCTATGCATCGGTGCCTCCCATCCTGGAAGAGATTAAAACACATATAGTACCCAGGATGCAGGAACTTTATCCGGGGATCAAAGTGGAATATCAGGGACAGAAACGTGATAGTGATGAAGCCGTGGCTGACCTCACAAAGTACTTCGGGATTGCCTTTTTGATCATCATCCTGATTATCATGATTCATTTTAAATCATTTACACAGGGTACAATCATCCTGATGATGATTCCCCTTGGATGGCTGGGTGCGGTATGGGGACATGGAATAGAAGGCTATCCGGTATCCATGCTGAGTGCATGGGGTATGGTGGCACTCTCCGGGGTGATCATCAATGATGCGGTTGTGTTCCTTTCTAAGTATAATTCTCTTATACTGGAAGGCCGTAAGGTAATAGATGCTGTTTATGAGGCCGGGCTGGCAAGGTTCAGGGCCATCATCCTTACAACAATTACCACAACCGTTGGTCTGTATCCCATCATCATGGAAGGCAGTTTTCAGGCACAGTTCCTTATCCCCATGGCCATTGCACTGGCATATGGTGTTATGATAGGCACAGCTTTTATCCTTGTGCTGTTCCCGGTACTTATTCTTGTGCTCAATGACCTGCGGAGGTTCATGTACAAATTGTGGACCGGTAAACAGAGATCGGCAGAAGATCTTGAACCTGCAAATATTTTTGGAAGAAAAGTTATTGATTAATCCTATGACGCATTATCAAATGAAAAGATTGAAATTTATTAAGATAGCAGCTTTTAGCCTGATCCTTTTTATTTCAGCCCCGGCACTGAATGCCCAGGAAATGGTCCGGAATTTGTCACTGACTGATGCCCTGGCGGTCGGCCTGGACAATAATTACCAGATCAGGATCTCGGATGAGAGCGTCAGAATTGCAGAGAACAATAACAGCTGGGGGGCGGCAGGCATATTTCCTTCCATTTCCCTCGGGGCTTTCCAGTACAATCGATATGATGATGGCGACAGCAGGACCGTGCCGGGCGACAGGGATACGTATTATACAAACTTCATAGCCCCATATGTTAACCTCAACTGGAGCCTTTTCAAGGGCTTCGCGGTACATATCACAAAAGATAAACTGGCTGCCCTCCAGGAATACTCCGAGGGATATGCCACCATTGTGGTGGAGAATACAATACAGGGCATCGTGCTGGCATACTACAATGCCCTCTTGCAGGAAGAACTCCTTCAGGTTACGGTAGAAGTGAAAGCACTTTCACGCGACCGCTATAATTATATGACTTTTAAAAAGGACATTGGCGGAGCGGTGACCTATGATGTGTTGCAGGCAAAAAATGCATACCTGGATGATTCCACCACCAATCTTCTGCAGCAACTGAATGTGAAAAATGCATACCTTAACTTGAGCCTCCTTCTGGGTGAGGAAGAAGATATTCAGTATAAACTCACAGATGAGTTCCAGGTGCAAATGATCAACTTCACAATAGATACCCTTCTGCAACAAATGCTGTCCAGCAATACAAGCATTCGGAACCAGTATATCAACCAGGTAATCCTGAAAAAAGATGTTAATCTTGCAAAAAGCAATATGTACCCGGTACTTTCCCTTAACAGTGGATTTGACCATTACAACAACAGGACGAAATATATTGACTCTGATCCGCATTACACCAACAGCCTTGATTACTACGCTAACTTCACGCTTAGTTTTAACCTGTTCAATGGGGGAAATGTAAGGCGGGGGATCCGGAATGCCCGGATCAGTGAACGCATCGGGGAACTGGAGATCGAAGAAATGGAGATCAGCCTGTCTAACCTTATAAAAACTGATTTTGAACTTTACAGCATCCGCCAGGAATTGTATATGGTTTCAATGGCTAACCTTGAAAGCGCCACCCTCAACATGGAGATCTCAACTGAGAAATTCCGCTCAGGGGCTATCAATTCCTTTAACTTCAGGGATGTACAGGTAATTTATTTACGCGCTGCCGCAGCAAAATACCAGGCCATTTTTAACCTTATCGATATCCAAACAGAATTGCTTAGGCTTTCCGGTGGGATCATATCTGAGTTTTGAGTGTTGAGTTTTGAGTGTTGAGTTTTGAGTTGGTTGACAGTAGGCAGTAGGCAGTAGGCAGTAAGCAGTAAGCAGGAGTACTTCCTTGAACCGCGTAGCGGTTCTTTAACTGTAGCTGGATATAAGCACAAACCATTATTTACCGCGTAGCGGTTATTCAAAACTTATTCCTTTGTATTTTGGAACCTGTAATTTAAAAAAATCTCATCTTTGCATAAACATCTGCCAGATGCACGTCAGACCAAAAAAATCCCTCGGTCAGCATTTCCTTACTGATCATAACATTGCTGAAAAGATCGTTTCTGCTCTTCCGGATGCCCCTGCCATACTATTGGAGATTGGCCCCGGAACAGGGATCCTTACAAAGTATATACTTGAGAAACAGGGTATAAAGCCCTTGTTCATTGAAACAGACCGGGAAGCAGTTGAATACCTTAAATATACTTTTCCGGAGATTGGTGACGGCCTTATCCATGAGGATTTCCTGAAGCTTGATTTGAAGACTTTGGTGCATGACAATTACCAGATCGTTGGCAATCTGCCATACAATATTTCGAGTCAGATATTTTTCCGTATGCTTGATGAGCGGGAGCGGGTGATGTCGGCCGTTGTGATGATTCAAAAAGAGGTGGCGGAGCGGATCCGCACAGGTCCCGGAAGTAAAGTGTATGGTATCCTCAGTGTGCTCTTGCAAACCTGGTTTGATATTGAATACCTGTTTACGGTATCTGAAAAAGTTTTTATCCCACCACCAAAGGTGAAGTCTGCAGTGATCCGGTTGAGCAGGAACAAGACCGTGGATATCGGATGCGATCCTGATTTTTATTTCACAATTGTAAAAGCCGGGTTCAACCAACGCCGCAAAACCCTGCGAAACGCATTAAAACCATTCCTTGCAGATAAAGATACTTCCGAAATTGAAGACCTCCTCCCCAAAAGGGCAGAACAACTTAGTGTAGATGAATTTATTGAATTAACTACTCACCTGGAATAAAATTCATTTCTGACTTCCCGCCTGAGGCGGACAGGCTGACTTCAGATTTCAAACTTCAGATTTCAAATCTCATCCCCTCTAATGCTCCGAAACTTTCTTCTGGCTTCTATGGTGTACACACTTCCGGGATATTGTATGAGCAGCTCCTTGTATAGTTCCATGGCTTTCTGATCGTCATTAAAGACCTCCTCATGTAATTGCGCCCTGCGGAAAAGGGCATTATCTCCCAGGATGTCGCCCGGATAAGAAATGCCGATCTGTTGCAGTAGGCTGTCAGCTTCCGTATATTCGCCTTGTCTGATCTTTACCTCAGCTTTTTGGTACAGCACTTCATCAAACAATGGATGCCAGGCCGAAAGCAGCCTGATAGAGTCAAGGGTTGCATATGCTGCATCAAACTTGTTTTGATAGAGAAAAAGCTCTGCCTTCGCATACAGGCGTAAGCCTGCATAGCTGCTGTCGGTCTCAATATTGTCAGCAATGCGCAGTGATAGCTCCAAAGCATCATTGGCTATAAGCTTGGAGGTGGCAGCTTTCAAAACATCAAGTTGTGCCTTGGCCCAGGCAAATTCTCCGATATAATATGTCAGCCTTGCGTTTTTTAATTTGGCAAAGTGGCCGATAGGTTCATTTTTAAATGCCTTTTCTACCTGTGAATAGAGTAGTGTTGCTTCCCACACCTCTCCCTGGAAGAGGTAGATGTCGGCTAACTCGAGTTTGCATTTTGCCCGTGAGATGCTTTCCGGACCGGGAATAGCAATAGCCATATCGAGATTTTGTACGGCATTATCTTCTTTATTGAGATGGAAAGCCTGGATATGTGCAAGGTCGCGCAGGAGCTGCATGGTTTCCCGGTGTATGCCAAATTCTGTAATTGCTTCTTCATAAGCGGATTCCAGCTTCAGCAATTCATTGTCTGCTATACTGATATTATGAGAGATCTGCTGGTAACGTGTTTCCAGAAAACCGATCAGGCCGTTCAGGTATAACGGGGCATCTTTTCCTTTATCCATGATATACTCAAAAGCTTCCAGTGCAGCATCGTAATCATTATTTGCAAGGGCCAGCTCAGCCACGTTCAATACAGTGTAACCATCTTCTCTGAACCTCCTGTCGAGGGAGCGCGCCTGGA
>JAGLYE010000135.1 GCA_023132505.1 Bacteroidales bacterium
CATTGTAATAGCTCATCCTTCACAATATTTCCGATAATATCAGCCATTTTTATCGAACGTACTGATTCTTTAGAGCTGATCATCAGGTAATCATTGCATGGATTTGGATAAACCTTCAATGTTTCCGTATTGAGTTCTTCAATACCTACAAGCACCGTGATGTAATTTACCTTTGCGATAGAATCAGAACCACCGGGTCCTGTTGATTTCAGGCTGACGGTATAATTACCGGAATTTTGGTAAGTATGTGCAGGGTGTTGTATCGTAGAGGTAACACCATCTCCGAAATACCATTTCCATTGTGATACTGCACCGGAGGTGAGATCAGTGAAGTTCACCAGCAAGGGAAAAAATCCAGATGTGGGATTTCCAACGAAGTTTGCTATGGGTGGCAGATGGGATACAAGGATATAATCTGTTTTTGTATGCGTATCAGTACCTCCCGGCCCTGTAACGTAAAGTGAAACCGTATATAATCCCGGGTCATTGTATATATACTGTGGATTTTGGTCGCTGGAGGTATCCCCGTTGCCAAAGTCCCAACTCCAGGTATCAACAGAGTCAACTGACAGATCGGTAAAGTTCACGGTAAGCGGAGCCACACCCGTGGTAACATCAGCAATGAAATCAGCTGTGGGCGGGAAGTAATCAATCTGGATATAGTCGGTCTTGGTGATAGAATCGCTTCCTCCTGGGCCAACAACAACCAATTGAACTGAGTATAATCCCGGGTTGTTATATGTATTTACCGGGTTTTGCAGGGTGGATGTGTTGCCATCGCCGAAATCCCATGCCCAGCTGGCTATGGTGTTTTGAGAAAGATCTAAGAATGCAACGTCAAGGGGTGGCAAACCTGAAGTTGGAGACCCTGAAAAATCAGCTATAGGGACCGCATAAGGTGAATAAAGGTCAGACGTCCAAACGCCCCTTCCATAGCTTGCTGCATAGATCTTGCTGTCGGTAGGCGTACCGTCGTAATAAATCTCGAGTTCAGTTACAACCACATTGGGTAAACCGTCGCTAAACGGTACCCAGCTTCCCCCGTCACGCATCACGTAAACCCCAACATCTGTAGCGGCATATAATTCAATACCAGCATACTGATTGTTCTGGATAACACACATCACCGGCAATTGAGGCAATCCTGATGAAATATTTGTCCAGCTTGTACCTCCATTCGTTGTTTCATATACTCCATTGCTATTATATTCACCCATGGAAACCCATACATGGTCAGGGTTATCATTTTTAACTGCAATATAAGTTATTTGCGAGGATCCCACCGGCAAGTTTGAGGTGATGTTGGTCCATGTCTGAGTAGGTCCGCCGCCGTTGGTTGTCCTGTATATATTGCTATGGGTGGCTGCGTAAATATAATTATGGTTACTGGTTGATATTGCCATATTCTGGAAATCAGTGGAGCCTCCCTGGTTGCTGATCTGTGACCAGGAAGTACCCTGGTTCGTAGTTTTCCAAACATCACTGTATCCAACATAGAGTGTTTGATTGTTGGTAGGATCCATGATGTAAGGAGTACACCATGCACCCTGGCCGGGAAGGCTACCTGTGATCTGTGTTTTATTAACCCAGTAATCCGTGGTTCGGTAGATATCACCAAAATATAATGCCCCATATTGTGTGTTCTGATTGGTATAATCGATTATACATTCAAAACCGTCGCCTCCGATGATATCTGTCCATACACCACTTAGCCTTGCTTTTGAGCCATTATCCTGTAAACCTAAGATCACTTCATCAGCATTGGTCTGACCTACGCCCAGGCGGTATATCTGTGATATGGCCATACCATTCGACAGGTGTGACCAGTTAACTCCACCATCAGATGTTTTGTAAAGCCCTCCGTCATTTGCCTCAAATAGAGTAGAGGTACCATTCTGAAAAGCAAAGAAATGTTTATCGGCATGTACTTCAGGAACCCCACAACCATAAGAATTTGTCCAGTGATTGTTTATGTTCCAATTAAGTCCTCCGTCAGTAGATTTCCATGTATTCACTCCTCCAACATAAACCACATTGGCGTTGGTTGGATCAGCGGCGATAACAAGGTCATAGGTTCCTTGTCCATTGTTTGTCCCCGTTCCATAACAACTCCAGTTAAGCAGATAATTGCCGGAAATGGATCCATTCAAAACCTGAGGATATGAAATTCCACTGTTTGTTGATTTGTAAATACCTTCCATACCACCGCTGGTATTGCATACCAGGGCATAAACCCATGTGGGTTGGTTATAGCTTACGGCAAGCTCTGTCCTCCGTCCGGGGTAATTGGCAACTGAGCTCCAGTTTGCACCGGAATTTGTTGATCGATAAATATATGTGTTTGTCCAACCTTCTGTTGATCCGTATAATGTGGTTGGATCACCCGGCTTAAATTCCATGTCAATGAATGCCGGACTGCCGGCAATAAAGTTCCAGTTAACCCCGGCATCAACTGTTTTGTATACCCCGATTGTTGTCGCCGCGTAAATGATTTGGTATGCAGATCCCGGATCCATGAGCAAACGGTTTACCCTGATTTTCTGGCTGGCTGTAAAAGTCAAACCGGTTGTATTCCACGTGGCACCGCCATCTATTGATTTTAGCACCCCTACACTGTTGTTGTCGTTGCTTTGCTGACCGCCCAGGGACCACATGGAACCGCCATCACGGTCCCCGGTGGCAATGTAAAGAATATCAGGACCGGTTACGGGGCTATTAACGAGGATATCGCTCACGCCCAGTACCGGAACAGTATCATTCAGGTTTACCCAGTTGCTTCCATTGTCATTGGTGTACCAGATGCCTCCGGATGCTGCCCCGGTATAATATTCATTCGGGCTGTTGGGCACAAAGGCAACGCAATTTAGCCTGCCCAGGCCCGCGTAACCGGCAACAGGTACAGTGTATGGTCCCATACCGGTCCAATTACCTCCCTGACTCTTATTTTCGGCAAGAGAAGCATAATACTTATCCAGCTCCTCCATATCAGGGAATTCCCCTGTTTTAGGATTAACCCTGCTTTCCCAGTACCATTCCCAGCGCTTAAACTGTTTATAATAGGGTGCCTTTACTTTTTCCCCATCCAGCATATAATAGCCGTTCTCAACATTAAATGGTTCCCAGTAATCATAAAATGCTTCCTGCATTTCAAAAAAGTTAAGGTTGCCATTTTCCAGTTTATCCTGGGGAAGGTTTTGTATCCATTCCTGTGAACAGACCGTACTAAAAAGAAGAAGTGTGGTGAAAACCAAAAGGGTAAAATTTTTCATAACAATGAAAATTTGGTCGTTAATTGGGCTATCAATGAAGTATAATATTACGTATACGAATAGTATATATATAGGTTACTTCAATTACAAAGTTAAGATGAATCTGAATAGAAAACAACTTACAGAAACTTAATATAATGTTAAGTAACTGTAAGGTAGGGGAATAAGCGTCGTGGAATCTTATATTTGCAGTAAAAAGGGTCGAAATGACTTAAACATTAGGCTTTTGAGACAGCCCCAATCATTATTCTTCTTCGCTTTGTTCTTCGTACTCTTTCAGGAGTTTGTCCTGTATATCGCCTGGCACCTGTGCATATTCGGCAAAGGTCATTTCATAGGAAGCGCGTCCGCTGGTTAATGAGCTGAGCGCAGTTGAATACCTGTTCATCTCTGCCAGAGGTACGCGTGCTTTAATTGAACCTCCGTCCATACCCATGATTATGGCACGACGACTTTGGAGGTCGGTCATTACACCGCCCATTTTATCTTCAGGAACCATAATTTCCACGTCATAGATAGGTTCCATGATCTTCGGACCTGCTTCCTTAAATGCCAGGCTGAAGGCATTACGGCCTGCCAGCTTGAAGGATATCTCGTTGGAGTCGACAGAGTGCATTTTACCATCATATACCATAACCCTGATATCACGGGCGTATGAACCGGTAAGAGGTCCTTGTTCCATGCGTTCCATGATACCTTTTAGGATAGCAGGCAGGAACCTGGCATCGATGGCACCACCAACAATACAATTATAGAAAATTAGTTTTCCACCCCATTCAAGTTCAATTTCATCTTTACCCCTGACGTTAACGGTAACCTCACTGTCACCCTTGATGATACTAAGCGGGTTAACAGAGGACATTTTTATCTGTTGCTTCAGCTTAAATTTTTTGGGGTCAGGCATTTCTTCTGTATAAGGTTCAATAAGCATATATACTTCTCCGAACTGACCTGATCCGCCGGATTGTTTTTTGTGCAGGTAATTGGCCTGGGATACCCTGGTGATTGTTTCCCTGTAAGGGATCTTTGGGGTAAGGAATTCAACCGTGATCTTATATTGGTTTTCCAGATGCCATTTCATGATATTGAGGTGAAGCTCCCCCTGGCCTTCTACGATCAGCTGACGCAATTCTTTAGAATAACCGGCGATAATGGTCGGATCGGATTTATGCATTTCATTAAGTGCAATACCGAGTTTTTCATCATCAGCCTGGTTCTGGGCCTTGATAGCCGTGCGGTATTTAGGGTTTGGGAATACAATCGGCTCTATCTCATCATCAGCAGTTTTTAACGAATTGAGGGTATTGTTGGTACGGGTGTTCTTTAACTTGATAGTTGCGAAAATGTCACCGGCATATACTTTGTCAAGTTTTTCACGGTTTTTACCGCAGAAAGAAAATAACTGAGAGATTCTTTCTTTGGTGCTTGTATTGGCATTATTCATATCCATACTCTCAGTAATCTCGCCGCTATAAAGTTTCAGGAATATCACTTCACCAAGATGGGATTCTATGGTTGTTTTGAAAACAAAGGCAATAGCAGGGTCTGATGATTTACACAACAGTTCTTTTCCGTCTTTGGTAGTAATGGCCGGCATCTCGTCCGGAGAAGGAGCATTGTTTACAATGAATTCCAACAGCCTGTCAACACCCATATCATGTTTTGCGTTGATACACATAACAGGGAAGAACCCCCTGGTGGTAAGACTGGATTTGAGCCCGCTGCTCAATTCTTCTTCGGTAAGAGTTCCGTTTTCGAAGAAAATCTCCATCAAGGCTTCATCGCTTGCAGCAAGATCTTCGATCATGGCTGCCTGCATCTCTTCTGCTTTGGATTTTTCATCATCAGGAATATCAAGTATTTCGGCTTTTCCGCCGTCATCGGCATATTTATACATCTTCATCTTAATGAGATCGATGAAAGTGTTAAACCCGATACCTGCATTTACGGGATATTGGATAACAGTGATACCTCCGCTAAAAGTTGATTTCATCTGTGCGATGGTCTCATCGAAGTTGGAATTTTCATGTTCAAGATGATTAACCGCGAAAATGACCGGTGTATTCCTTTTGCTTGCATGGCGCCAGGCAACTTCAGTACCTACCTCAACACC